>JAJDBR010000245.1 GCA_029261275.1 Nitrospirales bacterium | reverse complement strand
ATAAGCCCACGCTACCTTAGAAAAAGTTTATGGATGTGGAACGACGCTATAAGAGATAGGGATTGTTGGCTGGAAAGCCTTCTGCTCTCTTGAATGTCCTTAGTATACCGAAATATCGATGGGAATCAACTCGAGCCAGCCGATAATGTCAAGAAACCAGAACAAATTGAGGTTGAGGAGTTGCCCTCTCTATTCCTTTCATTGCCTTGACAGGATATTGCAGAGTTTCATACGATTTTTTCCCTAGATTTAGATAATGTACTTGGTCAACGCACTTTATTGCATTCGATGATGCCATTTCTCAAATCTCTCTCACTGGCCTTCACGATGGTGCTCATCTTTGTCATGGGTTCTCTAGAGGCTGATATGGCCTTGCATGCCATTGATCATCAGCATCATTCCTCGCAAACCCACACCACCGGTATTTGTGCTTGGATGTGCACAGCTGCACAAGCCCTATCTACTGAGGCGCAAGTTTTCTCGCCGGAAATTTCACCACTCGACATTTTACAGCCACTATCCCCTTCATTGATCAAGGCTCCTCGTCAGATTTTCCTTCCCAGCCGAGCTCCCCCGATCTGACCTTTGTGAAAATTTATCCTTTACCGTACTCCCGACGCACCTCTTAGACCAGCTGCTGGTTGCGAAAATTTCGTAGCCTAGCTAAGCCAAGGGGATCTGGCTTGGTGACTTCACTCATGAGGTATTGGATCATTCAGGGGAACCATTCCCGTGATTTTTCAGGGTGAGCTAGCTATAGTTCCCAAAGATCGGGGCCCTAGAACCTGATAAGATTGCAGAGAAAGATACAGTCCTATAGTAAAGAACAGGGTGTAATGGCCATAATTAAATTTCTCATATTCTCTCCACTAAGGGTATCATATCAGGGTAGCTTCTGGTTAACAGCCATATTGATTCTTTCCCCTCTGGTCGTCGCTCACAGCATGGAGCCTGCCATGGAAGAGATTGAAACATTAGAGGTAATAGAAATTACAGGGGCAGTGATTAAACAGGCACCTCGGGACCTAAAATTTCCAATTCCTATATTGCCAACACATGATCCCCTGAGCCTCACTACCCACTTGATTCTTCCAAAACTGAAAATCATGAAGCCAATCCCTCCTCAGTCGCGCATCCTTTTGGATCACACAGCCAAAACCACAAATCTCCATACTCCGGTTAAGCCATTGAAAACAGAACACCCACCATACCCGAGACGAGCTCGTGAACAGGGGTGGCACGGTCGGGTCATCGTGCGGTTGAAGATTGCGCCCAACGGGAAAGTAGAATCTGGCAGTATCCACAAAAGTTCTGGCTATCCACTCCTGGATGACCATGCCATCAAGGCTGCAACACTCTGGACTTTTCAATCAGCAAGGAATGGTGGTTTTCCGGTGGCCGCCACCGTCAATATTCCTATTCAATTTGATTTAGTACAGTAAATGCTTTCGACCCACGCAAAAGGACGGAAAGATGAATTCTAATCGAAATACCTATCTTTTCTTGTTTTATACCATCATCTTACTATTCAGCCCTAAAACAAACAGTCATGCCGGAGAGGCTCAAGACCTCTTCTCTCAGGCCTATACCGCCTATCAGCACAATCAGTGGGCATCCGCCAAAGCTCCCTTGGAGCATGCGATCCATCTCTATCCTAACTATGCTGAAGCGCATCACCTATTGGGCTTAGTCTTGACCCAACTCAACCTACCGGAACAGGCCATTGTCGCACTGAAAAAAGCCGTCAATGCTTATCCCTCGTTTGCTCAAGCGTATGTGGATTTAGGGTTTGTCTATCAAGATCAATTCCAATTCGAACAAGCGGAAAAGGCTTTTCGGCAGGCCTCAGTGATCTACCCGCATTATCTGGAAGGCTGGACGGCACTCGCTGCGCTTTTTGATCAACGTCAAGATGCCACCCAGGCCATAGAAGCACATCAGAAGGTCTTAGAATTGGATCCTCATTACCTTGACGCACTGTACGGCCTAGCCTTTTGGTTCCTACAGCAGGACAAGCCCGAGCGGGCACAGCCGTATGTTGAACAATTGACGGCCCAAAATCCTGAACATTTGAATGGGTGGCTCATGATAGGAGCATTGGCGCAGCAGTCGGACCAGACCCAAAAAGCTATCGCCGCCTATCAACGGGTGATCGATCTCCACCCACAACTCGTCGACCCGTATTTCAATCTGGGAATGTTGTACCAACAACAAGAACAATACACAGAAGCAGCCGAGGCGTTCAAAAATGTCCTCCGGCTGGATCAGGAAAATTCCGAAGCCCATATTAACTTAGGCGTGGTCTATGCTGCCCTTTCCCAACTGAAGTTGGCAGAAGAGCAGTACCGGGCCGCATTAGCCCTCAACCCAGATTTATCCGAAGCCCATTACAATTTGGGGCTGCTCTATGAATTTCACCTTAATGACTCAGAAAAAGCTCTGGAATATTACAAAGAATATGTGAAGCTTGGGGGACAGGATGAGCGAATTGCCAAACTCCTGAAACGGGTTGGGTCGTGACGTCGACATTTCCTGATCACCACTCCGATACTCAAATTTTTGTGCTTAGCGCTTTAGGCAGTCTTCTGGTGCATGGTTTGCTCCTGGCCAGCTGGGCCTCTATGCCACACTCCACTATTGTAAAGGATGAACCCCCAACGGTTCAGGTTAGATTATTGCCAGCGCCGGATATCCTTCAGACGCCACCCCCTCCCACGTCGTCCCAACATCCGCACACCATTATGCGGGAATCTGCGCCTCCGGCTATGGCCCCTCCGACACCACTCAATCGGTCACAGGCTCCATCACCTCCGTTACAGACCAACCTGACGCCCTCACCGCCCATGAAACAGTCCCTATTGCCCCCACCTATTCCAGAGAAATCAATCCTGAAAGATATCCGAGCCTCAGAAGCCATGAAAGCCAGAGCGATGATGAAAATGCGAGAGCAGCCACACAGCCAACAGACAGCACATTCCTTGCCGACTCTGAATCGTCGCCCCAAGTCTAAGAATCGGAGCTTGCCCCCGTTGCCGATAGTGACAAACAAACATTCAGGAGCTCGGTCACTTCCCGCTCCACCGACATTGACAGCACCACCGAGGCTCACTGCCACACCACCAGCTCATTCAGGAACGACGATGACTCGCCCAACGATCATGTCATCATCCAAGCCGATTTATCCACGAGTGGCACGAGAATCTGAATGGGAAGGAACAGTCATTATTCGTACCCTCATCGACACAAACGGCATTCCCAGCCAAGTCTCAATTCGTAAAAGCTGTGGACATCCAACATTGGATCAGGCGGCACAAGCCGCCGTGAAAAACTGGATCTTCCAACCAGCCAAAGATGGGAACATCCCCATCGCAAAATGGGTTGATATCCCCATAAACTTTGACCTCAATAGTTAACGACTCCCACAGAGAAGGTACACCGATGAAATTTCTTAACTTACTCATGAGCGGGGGATGGATGATGATTCCCATCATAGGTTGTTCTCTTCTCGCACTTACCGTCAGCATTGAACGATTCATCTATTTTAGAAATTTCCAAGCCAGTCGTTTGGCACCGAAAATGCTCTCGCTTATCGAACAAGAAAAATTCACCGATGCACTCGCCGTCGCAGAGCCTCAACCCAGCCCTGTGCTTCGAGTCATATCCACAGGAGTTCACCAACGCACCAACTATCCAAGCCAAGCCATGGAAGCTGCCGCCATTGTCGAACTTACCAAGATGAAACGCGGCCTTCCCCTATTGGATACCGTAATCACCCTCGGGCCACTCTTGGGATTATTGGGAACGATCATCGGCATGATTGATTCATTTGGCATCATGTCCCAAACTGGCTTAGGTAATCCCCATGCGGTGACCGGAGGAGTGGCGGAAGCCCTAATCTGCACCGCAGCGGGTATTGTTGTCGCGGTGACCACCCTAATCCCCTACAATTTTTTCGTCGCGCGAATGGAACAAGAAACCGAAAAGATCGAACATTTTGCCACGAAAACCGAGGCCATGCTCCAACACCTGATCAAGCCCACCAATCTATGAGACTGTCAGCCGCCGCCAAAAAGAAACCGCGCATCGAAATCATTCCCATGATTGACACCATGTTCTTCTTGCTGGTGTTTTTCATGATCGCTACCCTGTCCATGACCCTTCAGCATGGTATGCCCGTCTCACTGCCCACAGCCGAATCTTCAACCGATTCCCTCGACGAGCATGTGTCCCTTACGCTGACTCGAGAAGGCATACTCTATTACAACAAAGAGGTCATTACACTAGAAGAACTCGAAAGACGACTAACCTACCTTCGACAAACATCATCGGATCCTTCTTTACTCATCAATGCCGACGAATATGTCCCACACGGACGAGTCATTAAGGTAATGGATCTCATTCGTCTCAGCGGGATCACCAGTATGGGCATCGCAACACAACCGTCATCTTCAGAATAATTTTTGCCATACGAATCCAATGCGCTTCCACCGACCTTCTCAGCTCAATTCATTTCTGTCCCTCAAGCGGGTAGACACCAGGCCTTCCTTCACCACCTTTCTGGTCGCCGGTCTTCTTGGAATTCACCTCACTCTTATAGCGGTTGGAACATTTTGTGCTTCAACCGCAAGCAATCCCCAACCTTCACATCATCAGGATCATCAATCATCAACTTCTATCCTCTGTGTATGGGCATGCCAGGTTGGGCAAATCACCGCTTCGGCAACGCCAACAGAAAACCTTACTCCACTTCCCCTTCTCATTCTTCTTAGAATCGTACTCCCCCTAGCCATTCCTTTAGTTCCCTCTCCCTTTTCCTTTGCAACCCCCCGTGGACCTCCTTTGCTCTGATTCCTTCTCAATCCCCAGTTCTCAATTGTGATGAATACCATTCACAGACAAGGAAACAATTACCTTTCCTCTGCATTGTGATTCTTTAGGGATTAATACACGACTCCCTGAGTCTGCAAAACGTCAGCTCAGGAAACCAGGAACCTATTTCATCTCAGGGGAAAAACTTTTGGTTATTGTTATGAACGTGAGGAACGCTTTTATTCGCGTGTTAAGGAGGGCAGGCAATGAATCAAGAATTGTTACGTGTCAGCGAAGCCGCCAAGGCGTTAAACGTGAGCCGGTGGACCATTTACCGTTGGGTAGAAGAAGACCGTCTCAAAGCCACGAAAATCGGAAAAGGGAGTTTGCGTATCTTCCGTGATTCAATTGACACCTTGGTTGAACACAACCGCAAAGACTATTGGGAACCGATCACCACTGGCACGCGATAATTTCTTGCCTGAAGTGTTGAAAGTGACCGCATTCATCTGTAGAGGAAAGTGCATAAATGCGTAGCATCAACAGGTAATAAAAAGTGTAGCATTGATAAGCAGCAGTAGGTAGACAGTTTTTTGAAAACCCGTTAGGTTGAGCAAAATATTTAGGGATTACATTTCAAATTTTCGTTAGACATGACTCTACTTCCTCAGTCTCCATTCATGCGCAAATTTTTCTGCCTATTCCTAGGGGTCAGCTTTCTTTTCGTTAGTACTGGCCTGACACAAAACCTTTCTGTGCACCTCGAGCACGCTGGGCATGATCAACAGACACATGAGCAAGATTGGTGTAGCTGGTCTTGCCAAGCAGGACAAGGGCTTCATGTTCTTCAAATTTTTGTAGAAAATTCTTCGAAGATTCTTGCTCTTCTTGACCTTCCTCGCCCAACACTCCCAAGTCTTGGCTTCAGCCATCACCCGGCCTCTCGCGGTCCTCCTTTTCTTCTCCCATAATCGTTCTGTTGCAACCCAGTGATGATGGCAGCATTTTCACCTCGTCTCTAAACATGTTCTTGCTGTTCTGATTCGCCTAATCCAGACACCCGAGGTTCATTTCGCGCCGGTCCAGAATCGGAATTCTGAGACATTATGTGGGGAAGGAAATCACCATGATAACGAAGATACTGAAAAGATGTCGCAACACAATTAGAGTTTTCACGACAGGAATTGGAGGCGTCATGCTTCTGGTAATCATGGCGTCCCCCACTCATGCTGAAGAAGTATTTCATCTAAGGTTAGATTCTAGACCGTTTAGTCCAAGCCTCTGTAAAAAGCAATATCAAAGAGCAAGTATCAGAATTAAAGCCGCTGTCCATCGTGACTTGGTTATTCAACGGATTCCTGGACAATATGTCCCTCAGAATCGTGGAGAAGCACGACGAAAAGATTATACTCATTTCATCACATTGGACGATCTCTCGAATGGAGCCCTGCTTCATGGGGCAATTGCGTTTCGAACCGATCGAGCGATCATTTTTACAGAGAATAGGCCGACAGGTATATCGCGACGGGCCTTTGTGTCCACACTTCCTTCCAGACAACAACCGATTGCCATTCAAGCTTTGAACACTTTTTTGCAACTCCAACCCATTATCAATGCGGCGATTGATTCATGCCGCCCCTATCCACCAACTGTAACGTATGGGACCGACGATGAAATTGACCGGATTGAAGCCGGAAGATTGAAGTTTCACTCAATGGTCGAAACTTACAATAAAGACCCGAAACCTCACCAACCGCTCTATCTTCATGAAACAGGCATGTCCGAAGGATTTTTCGATCCTGAAGCTGAAGAACAGGCAAGGGTTAGTTACCAGGCATTAAACCCACTAAGTTTTCATATGCCTCAAAAAGTAGCAAGGACGAACACACATGACGACATTGATGATCCAAGGTAGGTCTTCCTCCTGACCTTGGATCTCACAGGGTGAAGGCATTTGGATCGACCTCCTTGGCCTTCACCCTGTTTTTTCATGCTTTTTACCAACATGGTGAAGCATACGCTGGAAAATATAGGCATGAGTCAGAGTCCACCATAAGTTTCACTACTATGTTCTATTTCCTACTCAAAAACGAAATGCAAAACTTTCAACTCCATCACGGCCAAGGGGGTAGCCATGACTTGCCAAATTAAATATATCGCCACACTTTGTTTTCTCTCACTAGGATTCATCGCCCCTGGATTGAGTTATTCCGATCAAAATGTGCCACGTTCATCTATCGCATTAGGGGAAAAAATTCGCTTAAACCATGGCACAAAGCCGGTCTCAGGACCTGCCATTCAATTGTCTGATACAGGCATATTTCATTTATCATGGATTGAAGCCAACCAAAAGAAACTCAGCACTTATTATATCCAAGCGCCGTTCAACTCAAAGGAACCACTTCCTCATCCCATAAACCTCAATTCTCCCGTTACTCCTGCCGCGTCTCTCCATGCACCTCCAGCACTGGCCTTAGGCAAGAAAAATGATGTCTACCTTACTTGGACGACTCCCCATCCAAACGCAAAAGAAAAACTCTTTACCAGCCTCCTCCTTTTAAGCCGCTCGCTTAACGGTGGACAGACATTTCTCCCGCCAATCCAAGTCAACGATGACAATGCTGTGACCGGCCATTCCTTTGACCACCTCACCGTAGGCCAGGATGGTTCCATCCATATAGTGTGGCTGGACGCCAGGGAAGGGGAAAAAGACCCTGCTACCTATTCCTCATTTTCGAAAGACCAGGGTCAGACACTTTCCCCAAACCTGAAAATTGATGAGACGAGTTGTGTCTGCTGCCGCACACATGCCACGACTGCACCGGATGGTACGGTATATCTTGCTTGGCGAAAAGTTTTTCCTAAAAACATTCGAGAGACCGTCGTTACTCGATCCACTGATCATGGCGCAACATTTTCTCCTGCGGTCATCGTCGGACATGATCGCTGGGCGTTCGAGGGGTGCCCTCATCGACCTGCGACCATGGGAACCGACCAACAAGGGCGCCTCTACGTCACATGGTACACAGAAGGCCCTGATGATACTCCAGGCGTCTATCTCGCCTATTCAGATGATCAAGGAAAAACCTTTACCCCTCGACGTCAGCTGAACGTCTCCAAAGGCACCTTCCCAGATCACCCGCAAATGGCCGTTGATCGCAAAGGCCGCCTTCTCGTGATTTGGGAAGAACAATCTCCAGTCAGGCGTGAAGTCGTGATGAGCTATTCATTGGACCGCGGACTCTCGTTTAGTGCTCCGGAAAAATTGAATACGAAAAAATCGAAGCATCCTGCGGTAGCCGTCAATTCCCACGGACAAGCAATCCTAGCCTGGCAAGAGCAAATTCGCTTCCCTGGTTGGCACACCGTCCTTCAAGTGATGTCTTGGCCAAACACTTAGGCATCCTTGCTCTGCCAACACTTCACTCAACAGTGAGATCTTCAGTGATTCAGCGAGTCAATCAGTCACGCACCAAACTAATTGGTGTATACACAATAAGAATGGGGGCCAGCCCATTCATCAGCCGCGCCCAAATACAAAATATTTTATACCACACCACTAGATAACCATTCATCGCCTAATTAATTTCATAAGGAGAACTCATCAGTGAACATGCGCCAATGGTTAATGTCATCTGTCAGTCACAACATACCTATCAGCATAGCCTTCATTGTCTTCAATATGAGTCTTTCTCTAGTTCTGCCGGCTACTTCGGAAGGCTCTTCGGTAAACCAAGAAGCCTTACTGGAACAACGAAAGACATTAGAGAAGGAACTTCAAATACTCACAGAGAAACTGCGTCGTGTTCAAGCCGAGCTTGAATCCCTGGAATCCACGCCCAATAATTCGTCAGCAACGCAAACAGCAAAGACCGTTCTGAAAGAAAAAGAAGTAACAGTGTTAGATGAAATCTCCGTCGTTAGCACTCGTCTTCAACAAGCACCACAGGGCATCACACGTTCAACAGTCAATCGCAATCAGATTGACAACCAACCTGCCAAAGATTTCAGGGAGTCATTGGAAAGCCAACCTGGAATCATTCTGCGCAAACGCAATGGCCCACGCGATTATAGTATTGCTATTCGAGGATTTGGGGCGAAACAAGCATTCGGTGTTCAGAAGATTCGGGTGTTTGAAGATGGGTTTGACGTCACCCAATCAGACGGCCTATCTCGCTTGGATTTGCAAGACCCCTGGTTTATGAAAGCCATTGATGTCGAGCGAGGCGCATCATCTGCGTTGTATGGCAACTATGCTCTGGGTGGGATCGTCAATTTTCGAACGCGCAAAGGAAGTGACATCAATGGCGTGGAAACGTTCACCAGCGTGGGCAGTTACGGCTATCAAAAATATGGAACAGCTATTGGAAAAGAATATAAGCATATGGACGCTGCCGTCTTCGTGAGCCATGAACGAGGTGATGGCTATCAAGATCACAGCGATTTTTCGACCACCACCGTCGATGCCAATTTTCGTTTCAAAATTGATGATCAACAGACCTTTTTCTTTAAGGCTGCCAACAATGACCTGGATGTCCTGACCCCTCAACGACTCACACTTACGCAATTCCAAACACAACCAAAACAGGCAGGAACAGGAGCAAAAGCCAATGATCGTTCTCGCCGTGACCACCGAACCATCATCGGTGGTCGATACGCCAATCAAATTACTCCCGACACCGAGGTCTCTCTCTCTGGGCTCTACGATAATAAAGATATCAATCAAAAATTTGGGATAACGTTAGATCAAGTACAACCCAATTGGAAAACGCGCGCTGATGTGCGGAATGTGTACAACTTCTTCGGGATGCCACTTCGCAGTCATGGTGGAGTATTTTTTGAGTACCTTGAAACGGAAACCACGAATCTCCGCAACTTGGCTGATGGTAAAGGCAGCAAGCAAAATGCCATAAATAACCAACGTGGTTCCATCAGAAATGTTGGATTTCGTATCCGCGAAGAATTAGACTTAGCTCCTCAATGGACTATCGCAGCAGGGCTAGGGTACGAGCGAACCCATTTATCCGTCGATCAAGTCAATTTTGGATTTTTCAGCGGAACCGTCACTAGCAAAGCCAGTGCCAACCGCAAGTTTCATAATGTTGCCCCAGATGTCTCTATCGAATTTCATCCCAACGAACATGATCGATACTGGACACGTGTGTCAGGCGGATATGGTACTCCAAATTTTGGGAACCTCACGACCTCTCCAACAGGATTGCCCGGTGCCAATAATGACCTCGATGATGAACGGAATATCAATTTGGAGCTAGGAGGCCAAGTTCGTCTTCATCCGCGTTTTAATTTCCAACTCATTGGATTTTGGAACTTCTTCAAAGACGAATTAATTTCACAATCCGTTGTCGGTGGAACAGGAAGCTTTACTACCAATGCAGATTCTTCAGAATACCGCGGAATCGAAGTCGCCGCAGAATGGATGCCTCTTGACGGACTCACACTTTCTGCAGCATATACCTATGTCAATGCCAAATTCACAAATTTCACCGACACTATTCTTGTCGGAGGCATCGGCACCTCGGTCGACCGTGACGGAAAAAATGTCCCAGCTGTAGAACCACATGTGTTGAATTTCCGAACCGCCTATGATCACCTTTCAGGGTTAGGCGGCTGGTTTGAGGTTTCATGGATTGACGATTATTTTGTGAATAATGCCAATACCCTGAAGGCTCAAGCCGCCACCGTGGTGAACGTGAATCTCCATTATGCCCAGGACGTTGCATGGGGTTGGGTTCGGTTATTCAAAGCCTATGTACAGGTAGAAAATCTCTTCGATCAAACGTATATGGGTAGCGGAGCCATCGTGTCTGACAGCACAGCCGATGCGTCTAAGCAAGCATTTCTTCTAGCTCCTCCCCTCTCTGTTTTTGGAGGAGTCACGCTGGGACTGTTCTAAAGGCTATTGCCCCATGCCATTCCAGGGCCTTTCCAGAATTGGAAAAGGCCCTGGCTCTTAAAAGAAAGCCTATGAGTGATTTTTAACACCAATCCTGACGACCTCAACGAAAGAGCTTTTCTTTTTTCGCTATGGCGTGGTGTCTACATAAAATACTTGCTATTTTCTCACCCCAGGCACTGTTGCTAATCTACCCGCTCCTGTTTCTATCGTCCTGAAATTCATCGCTTGAGGTGTATTATGAATAACTTTCATTGGCCTTCGTCTTTTCAAAAATTATTGATGTCCATCAGCATTTTCATTGTATTCAGCCTCAGCTTTTGGCCAGTGCCTGGATTCGGTCATCCAGCCGGAGAGCTCTATCACCAAGCTGGCAAAGCCATTCAAAACCAAAATTTCCAGGAGGCTGAAACTCTACTCCAACAATCCATCACAGAATTTCCATCATACCCCGAAGCTCATCATCTTCTGGGGTTAGTCCAGTATCAGCGCACTCAGAACGCCAATACCGCTATCCAGGCCCTCAAGCAGGCCGTCCAGCTAAATCCAACCTTTGTCCAAGCCCATTATGATTTGGGGTTACTGTTGTTGAAGAAAGAAAAGATGGAAGAGGCACAAAGGGAAATTCAACATGCCATCACTCTTTACCCAGGATTTTGGGAAGCTCGGCTCACACTGGCAAAATCATTCGATCAGACAGGTAATATTGATAAGGCTATTCAAGGATATGAGACGGTCCTTGATCAAGAGCCCCTAGCTTCGGAGGCTCTGCTCCATCTGGCGTATCACTCTATGCAAGGCCAGCAACATGATCGCGCCCAAGAGCTCCTCACTCGTCTCACCACACATGATTCCCAACATTCAGAAGGTTGGTATTTGCTTGGACGAATCTTCGAACAAAGCCAACAATTCGTGCAAGCCCTTGAAGCGTACACCCACGTCATACAAATCATTCCGGACCATCCAGATGCCCATTACAATTTAGGATTCCTGTATCAACAGCAAAATCAACCCCAACAAGCCATTGAACATTTTCAACGAGTCAGGCAGCTCAAACCCACCGACGCGGAAGCCTATGTGAATTTGGGTGTGCTGTTGGTCGCAGAAAAACAGATCGACCAGGCCGAAGAGATGTATCAAAAAGGCCTAGCCCTGCAACCGAATTCGGTAGAGGGGCAATTCAATATGGGAGCCTTTTATGAATTCCACCAAGCAGACCTTCAAAAAGCAAAACACCACTACCAAAAGTATTTAGACTTAGGAGGAACCGACGTTAGGATTCAAGAACTTATGAAATAGGGGGGAAATTCGAAGGCCTCAATTATTGATATACATCGCTAATCCTAGAAGGCCAAGTAGAATAAAAAGGCCAAAAAATCCATTCCGCGTTTCAGGTTTTCCAAATTCATCCCAATAAAAAGTTCGGCATCCTTTAAAAAGCCACACAAAACCAGCACCGATCGCGTAAAATAGGTAAAAGATTAGGTCGGTCACGAAATACTCTCAATTTCAATCAATTCCAATTTCGGTAAATTCCTTTAACTTCTTGATGGCAGAAAAAATCGACTGTGAATCGGTCGAATCCACCCTGATCACATGGGGTCCTTCTTCCTGAGTAAAAGACTCTTCGATTTCTTGTTGTCGTTTCATAACATCAACGGTAGCATCTGAAGCGTCGTGACCTTCACGAGACCGCCGCGCTATCCTCTCTGCCAGAACCGCCGCGGAAGCAAACACATCCACGATGAACCAAGCACATGCCTGCTCCTTGGCTAACACTCTGAATAATTCTCGCTGCTGATGTTGAAGAAAGGTAGCATCCACGATAACAGAGAACCCCACCTTCAGTAACAATCGGGCCACATCCCGCAATTGATCGTAGGTCTGCACTGTCATGTCTGATCGGTAGAGTCCCGCCTCTGAAGCATCTTTGTCCTTAGACTCCAACCGTTCTCCAAATAGTCGCTTTCGTTCCACGTCAGATCGTACGCGTACCGCACCAATTGTTTTGAGTATTTCTGTAGATACCGTTGTTTTTCCCGTTCCAGAAATCCCATGCATGAGGATGAGAGATGGAGTGGTTCGAGCCCTGAAACGATGAGCGAGTTCCAAATATCCAGCCAGTTCGCGTTTGGCCCTTTTTTCTTCCGTGTCATTTCCGGCCAACTGGGTCAACCGTAATCCAGCCACTTTTGCTCGCACCAACGCCCGATAGACCTTATACCAGCGGAAGACTATTAGGCCCTCGTAGTCTCCCGTCCATTCCAAGTAACGATTCAAGAACCCAAAGGCTAAGTCTCGGCGACTATGTTTTTCTAGATCCATCACCAGAAACGCAATTTCACTCATGACATCAATCCATCGGAGACGTGGTTCAAATTCCAAGGCGTCAAAGACACAGACGTTTCCTTCGAACATGGCGATATTGCCGAGATGAAGATCGCCATGACATTCTCGAACAAAACCCGCCTGTTTCCGGCGCAGAAAGACGTCGGACAAATTCCGCCATTCTTTTTGTGCCCATCGGTCTATGATGGCCAAATATTCTTGATTAGTTTGCGTAAGAAGAGAGAGGGGGATTTCAGGCAGACATTCTTTCATCGGTTGCCATACCGTGACTGGAGTACCATGGAGTGAGTCCTCGTCAGCCTTTTCACTATTGGCATGAAATATTGCTAATCTCTCAGCCAGTGGAAAAATAAGACTCTCCGCCTTTTCCTCACTCGCCAAGAGGTCATGGACCTTCTGCTCGGAGGAAAATTGTTTCATTTTTACCGCCCATTCAAACGTCGTTCCCTGACCATCAACTTGAGGATTGGATGGGGAACCCGTGATAGGAACGACCTCTAGATATACTTCAGCCGCCAACCTTCGATTCAATCGCATTTCTTCTTCACAAAACCACTGCCGCTTTTCAAGGGTTGAAAAATCCACAAATGAGTATTTCACCGGTTTTTTGATTTTATAGGCATACAATCCGGTTAATACCACCCAAGAAATATGCGTTTCGATCAGTCTCACCTGATCAACAGGATGGGAATAACATGCGGGATTTTTCAATCCCTGGACCCATGTGGCGGATATCTCATTCATAGCAACCACGCCTCATACACTGGTATCCTACCATTCAAGCTCCCAAGACTTGTCATCTCCCTCACAGTTACAAATATTGGGTTCCAATTCGAAAAGGGCCGCAACAAGCTGGAGCCCTATTTCAGCGCCAGCTTGTAACGAAATTCACTGACCAGGTACACTGATTCATAAAGGGATCACATGTTTCGACGAATTAAATGGCTATTCTTTATATGCATCCTTCTCCTCATTGGCGGAATCCTGGCTGCCTTGTGGTTTCTGCCAGGCACCTTCACGGCTAAGGCCACTCCTCCCGCGTGGGAAATCAAAATTGCTCGATTCATTCGCCACATGGCAACGCCGAGTCACTTCCTCAAAATGTCTAACCCAATTGGTTTCTCTCCAGAGATTTTAGCAGAAGCCCGGCATCATTTTGCTGACCATTGCGCCACGTGCCACGCCAATGATGGAAGCGGAAAAACCCCCATGGGCCCAAATTTTTATCCGCCAGTTCCCGACCTTCGAGATTCAGTTATTCAATCGATGCAAGATGGAGAACTCTTTTACGTGATTCACTCGGGCATTCGTTTTACCGGCATGCCCGCCTGGGGCAAGGGGCCTCCTGAAGAAGATCAGGAAAGCTGGAAGCTGGTCCTCTTTATTCGCCATTTACCGAACATTTCCCCAGAAGAAATCGCTGAGATGAAAAAAGACAATCCTCAAACTCGAGCTGAACGAGAACAGCAAGAAATGCTTGATCAATTCTTATCGGGTGAAGACGTGGACCCTACGACTTCACACCACCATTAATCCGATTTTCTAAGGAGCATGGCAATGCAATCAATGTGGCGCACATTCATTATCGCATCTCTTTTGATTCTTCCGGCATTCGCGTGGGGGCATGGAGATGCTTCCCATATCATGGGCACGGTGACCGCGATGGAAGCTGATCATGTCGTAGTAAAAACGACTAAAGGCGATTCAGTTTCTCTGGCCTTTCAACCCCAGACCATTTTCAAACAAAATGGCATTCATATGAAAGAGGCCCGCCCACAAGTAGGTGATCGCTTGGTCGCCGAAGTGTCAAAAAACGGACTGCCTCAAAATCGAGATTGGGTTGCTACGGAAATCACCTTTGCCACACCCAAGAAAAAGGACTAGCCTGGAAGATTCTAGGGTCAATGAGGTTGAACGCATGTTGCACCTGGCGAGCGGCATTAGAAAACCAACGCATCTCTGCTGGAGTCTGATTATAGGATTTTGTGTTTTCGCTCTCTTACCCAGCTGCACCAAACCGTATAAAGCCACCCTTCCACCTGATCTAACCAATCAACTCAACAACTCGCTGTCCTTTTCGCAAATCAAAGAATTTCCAGAGGAACATAAGGGAAAACTAGTCATACTCGGAGGGCAAATTCTCTCTGCCAAGCGGCTCACAGATTCTACAGAACTTATCATCCTTCAATTGCCACTTATCGAGCAACGAGAACCTTCGACAGAATTAACCCATACCCAGGGTCGGTACATTGCCTACCAACAGAAGTTCTTAGATCCCGCCACGGTTCCTACCGGAACCCGAATCACCCTTGTTGGAGAACTGTCTGGGTCGGTCACTCAAAAGCTCGACGAGACAAACTACACCTACCCCACTCTCACGATTAAACAGTTCAAAATTTGGCCCACCTACTCTTCAAACTACCCAGGCTATGCTCAACCATATCCCTATTGGGGACCATACCCCTATGCCCATCCGTATTGGGGCCCCCGAGGCCGCTTCTACGGACATTATCCCTATTGGTATTGGTAATAACGCACGACTTACCGACCTCGAAGCGAACACAAGAGAAAACTAACTGTTCCGTTACTGTCAGTAAGAGGAAGAAAAGAAAGAGGTCCGGTGGGAGGCGTAGGCAGCAAGAGGTTGAAAAAAAAATACTAGGAGAATGTTTCCACTCCCCTAGCATCAGATTTGAAGATGAAGCTTGATATCGTTTTACACAATCCGAATCACGATACTCAAAGGTGTTGAGGGTCTAATTCCATTTCAGGTTCCACTGACTTGTTAATTGGAAATTCCTTATTGAGGGGCTCGCTTAACGGAAACTCCTTGTTAAGAGGCTCATTTAGTGGAAATGTGTTGTTGGGCAATTCCTCAATTTCGTCCATTCCACTTTCCAGGCCTGGAGCATTCACCTTGGCTTCATATGGAAATTCCTTATTGAGGGGCTCGCTTAACGGAAACTCCTTGTTAAGAGGCTCGTTTAGTGGAAATGTGTTGTTGGGCAATTCCTCAATTTCGTTTAATTCGTCCATTTCATTTTCTAGGCCTGGAGCATTCACCCTGGTTTCATGATGTAACCCACTACCCTCGGTTTCATTTGTCATATTTTTTCCAGACGAATCTTCTCCCAATGAATCTCCTGTCGGTTCGATAGCAATCCCTTCCTGAATTGGTGTTTCGTCGATCACCACTTCGGCATTCTTTTCTTGATTGTGCAAATTCAACGACACCGGCACCATAAAGGTCGAGCTGCTAAAATCAGCAACTAATCCAACAGTATCTTCGCCTCCGTCTAATACAAGAACTATATTGGTGCCAGGGTTTTTCCATTCAGCAACCATCACCAAATGCCCACGCTTCACCGCTTGTCCCCACAAGCTCTTGTCATATTGATAAAGCGTATCCAGCCAAATTTCTTGAACAAACGTAGGTGGGCCATAGCTTTGACTTATCCAATGTTCCACCGTGTGAAAATCCTTCACAAATTCCACTGCATCTGCATGCTGGGGTTCAAACACATATTTCGCCTGTCCTAAATGATCTTCATAAAAGGTATAGGTTAACGCCGCTTCAATCCCTTCGATTTGCGTATGATAGGCCACCCGTTGCTCAGAATCGGCCAATACCGGTGACTGCAATTCCCATGAGGACTGGACAGGTTCATTCTCTTTCACTTCTTGGACACTCATGCCCCAATCGGTGCTCCGCCGCTCAAAACTCTTGGGTTGGGACGGCATGATAGTTTTTTGCATGACAGATGGCTCAGCCTGATGATGCGTCGGCCCCATCAGCAAATTTCCATTTGAGTCTCGATGTCGGGTGAAATGCAAATACTCAGAATTATCTACCGCATACCCCGTTGACAAGAATGATGTTCCCAACAATGACATGGCGCCAATAAATAAAAGATGTGTTTTCATAACAGTTCTCGTTGTCCTCTTGGTTCCTAATCGTTGGAAATGATTTGAGATCTCCAATGTCTATTCCGGAAGCAAATCCCAACATCCCCTCTTACCAATCTGTATACAATACTGTCGGTTATTGCTGTGAGAACTTTAGAGGAGGGGGGGGAATTCTTTTTGTGGGAACTTGGGCTATCTGACGTAAAAGAAACTCTGGGAATAAAGGGGGCAGGTAAGATGGCTGTCTATCAACACGAAGCCTAAAATAGGTAAATATTACCTAGAGAAAATAACCACAGATTTACAGGATATTTTTTCGATTTTCTTTTCGCTCAAGATGCTTGATATAGTGATTCATACCATGATCTCGAATCCCGTCGGTTCCCAGCTTGCCTAAATCGACAACCCGCCCTATGACTCGGTCCAAAAAATGATTCCAGAAATGTAAGTCCGTTTGCAGCTTTCCAAAAGCATCGAACATGAAGACTTGTCCAACATGACGGTAGCCCGAATTTCGAGTGGGCACGCGGGTCACCACATCGTTATTATTCACAAACCGAAACATTCTGGACTTAAAATCTAAATCAAAATTTCTGGCAAAGGTTTTCCCACCCACACGCGGCTGGCCAAAGGTATATAATCCATGGACCGGCTTAGCTTCTTCCCCTAAGGACGCCATTCCCAGCGTCGCCAACGCCCCTCCTAAGCTATGTCCTGTCAACCACAGCGATTGGGCCTGAGTTTGCCACTTCTTCACCGTCGCCCGTATTTCTGGCCAAATAGCTTGAAACCCTTTTAAAAATCCTCGGTGAACCTTCCCATAGGGCCCAGTTTTTCGACGAATTTTCAGATCAGTCATCCAATCCTGCAATTTGGTTGGCTCAGTCCCACGAAAGGCAATGATAATCATTTTCTCATTTCCAGCCAAAAAGGCTTGCGATTCCTTTTGATCAAAAAATGTGAACTGTGAGAACCCCCATAGTTCGACCTTTGGCTGAATTACCGTAGGAGATTGATACGCAAGCAATGAGGCCGCAGCCAGAAGTCGAGCATTCTGATGTCGATATTGGGTCGTGTGTGAATCAAACACACTCTGCTTCATTTGATTCCTCCTTGCCGAGAAGGTCGGCACTAGGTCTTTCGCTATTTTCCTAACGCAGCCAGGCGAGATTAGTACGACTATACGTGAGGAAAATTCACAAATCTAGAAAAAATTTGAACGATGGTTTGTTCACTGATTCGTAGACAAATCAAATGAGATGATAGGGCGGGTACAGGAGGGATCGTCATCTAGCACCACGCCAAATTTCCACCCCATTCCGACCCTCCACCAGATAGGGGTCGATCAAGAATTTCGGCCCAATGCTCACGAAGATTCGTAAAAATCTGAAGATAACCGGCATAAGTATTAGGTTTTTGCATATATCCATTCACTCCTAACCCAGATGTTTGAACGATGTCCTTTGGGGATTTGGATGTCGTCAACACCAAGATAGGAATACAGGCAAGGCCAGAATCCTGTTTGAGTTCCATCAAGACTTCAGCTCCGGTCATACGAGGCATATTCAGATCCAATAAAATCACGCTCGGACGAGGCGAAGTTTCTGGAGACTGAAACGCTCCCCGACGACACAAATAATCCAAGAGCTCCGTTCCATCATGGACCAATCGAAAACGATCCCCGACAGGTGACTCTGCCCATGCTCCTTTGAGCAGTTCACAATCATCAGGGTTATCCTCAGCCAACAATATCGTTTGAATAGGAGGGTAAACCATTATGTTCCTGCCCTTTTCTTGGATGCCATTTGAATAAAAATACTGATGGACACACTGGATTGACGCACCACGACCCAGATATGTCATCTCCGCTTATCGGCAAAATGGCTGAAAATCTTGCATCAATGCTTAGAAGAAGGACCTACCTAGGAAACCCAATCATGGTCCACTAAGCAGAAATCGGAGGGTATTTCCAAAGATAGTCGGGAGCGGGAGTTTCATGAAAACGGTTCAGCCACTTGCCAATATGCCGAAAATGCCACCACTGTAACAAGGCATCCCATCCACTGACACGAATCACATTCGGATCAACGCCTTGACGATTCCAGGGTTGATCCATGACAAAGACTCGTGCGCCAACCGCTTGGTAACTTTGAAGATGCTCAGGATGATCATCGATCGCCACAGTGATAGATTCCGGAATCTCCGTTTTGTCTTCAGTATGGTATAGCGCATCGAAGGGAAGACCGTGAGCCATCAACCACTCCAATGTTTGTGGCCGAGAATACGGGCGCCGCGCCGTCACAATAATAATCCGACACGTTCGGTGAATGACCTGAAGCGCATAATTGGCTCCAGGGTACAAGGGCAACTGAGGAATGGATTCTTCGTGAAAACGAGTAAAGATTTCCTCAATCAGCGCACGGTCATATTCACTGGAATCTAACCCTCCTGCACTCCCATATCTGCCAAGTGGCCATGGCGTTTGGGTAATGTCTTGGTACAAGCGCTGAACTTCGGGTTCTGCTTTCCCTAAGACATTATCAATATCAACTGCAAAACAGGGTCGAATCTCAGTATTCATAGACACCTATTTCTGAGGAAACACACAGAGGGCAAACGAGGCAATGGGAACTAGGTCGAAGTTTTTCCATACCGGTTCCTCCACCATAGAAATATTGTGAGTTAAGAATCAAGCATTCCATAATATTTCATCCTGAGAACTCATCGAAGTACAAACAACAAAAGGATCCCCAAAAAAGCGATAAGGACAAGCACCGACATATGTCCATTGAAGATGAACTTCAGGGGCTCAACACTGCGGTGAGCGAATGTTTACTGAGGATCGTCCGAAGCGGTCGATTCGTCAACGCCAAATAAGCTTTGCTAATGGAGCTCACAGGTCGTACTTCCATGAGAAACGGAGTTTCCCAATCGCCATCGGCAATATCAGGCTCTTCAGGAATGAGGACTTTCCGAAAATGTTGTTCATGTGCCGCTAAAATTTTTAACGGCACGCCACCAACGGTTCCCACATGTCCATCAGCTGTTACCGTGCCCGTCAACACCGTTGTTTCATCAACCGGCTCATTCTTAGCGAGGGAAACAATCGTCAACGCAGCCATAGCTGACAAGCTTTCCCCATATAATGTCACACCTGGGTACGGCAACTGAAAGCGAACCGTCCACGAGTCAGAGTTCAAGGCTGCAGCCTCCACCACTCGATTCAGGGCCTGGATAACGGACTGTTGCGCATAGGGGGAAAATTTCCCTGGTGTTGTGTGAAATTGGACATCTAACCCTTCGTGATCACGACGTTGAAAAAACTCCAATTCAATTTCGGCCACAATCCCCACAGGTTCGGCTTCATCATTCATCGTCGTTCCCAGAATAGGAATGGCTGTTCGAATATGTTTCAGAGGTTCGTCAGTGCGCGGGGCCGCTTCTACGCTCGAGGACCAACTGAGCGAAAGACCGGAGAAGATAACCAAGGAAATGATAAGAGAAAATACATTAAGAAGCCAAGGCGAGTGAGCGCAACTATAGACTTGCGTCAAGGAACTTACATGAAACCGAAGGGAGCGCTTGCAGGACGATGCCGGATATCCAACCATCACGGTCCTCCATATTTGACCTCTCGTTTCCCTTCGGTCTGGCGAAATGGAAACTTAAGTTAGGAGGCTGGGTGCCGGTTACTTCGTCCTTTACTAACCTGAATAAACCCCGCTTTTTCTATGGGAGAATATTTCTCATGTATTCGAAAACCCCTCAGAATAAGATTCATGATTCCAATCCGACCAAGCGCCGCCCTTGCCGTCCACATCAAGAACAAAAATGAGAGCGCCGATAATAGAACTAGGTACATATTCAAAAAACCATCTACTCAAAGACTGGCACCCTTCTCGGATTCAAACGCCATGGCAAAAAAACTCATTCCCATTTCATCGGTTAAAGTCGGTATGTATCTCTGTGGGATCGACAAATCCTGGTTGGACACGCCGTTCCTAAGGCATTGTTTCTTGATTCGATCGTCTGAGGACATTACCAAACTACAGCACTGTGGAATCCAAGTAATCACAATCGATACAGAACACGGACTTGATGACACAACTTCGACCAAAAGCGAACACCAAATAGAATTACCCGACCCGCCTTTGCTCGATTTACCTCGAGAAAAAGCTAACGCTTCGATCTCCCCAGAGGAGGCCCGAATACAGCACCTACCAGAAGAAGTCCAAGGAAAATCCTTGGGAGGGGAACTCACCTCGATTACCCAAACACGACTATATATGCTGGAAGGGGTGAAGGACATTCTGGAGACCTTATCAAAAACGGGAGGACTGGCCGTTGAACAGGTCAATCAGGTGATCCAATCCATTTTGGCTGACACGCTTGACCATGAAGAAGCCTATATCCACCTCATTCGTACTAGAGAGTTTTCACCAGCACTCTACGATCATGCATTAGCCGTGAGTACCTTATCAGTGCTTTTAGGGCGGGGGGTCGGGCTGACAGACGCCGAATGCCAAAACCTGGCTATTGCCGGCCTCCTTCACGATGCCGGCCTGGCCAAAATTCCTCAAGCGATACAACGATCTCTTCATGAATTATCTGATTCAGAATTGGGCATTTATCAATCTCATCCCAAACGCGGGCTCGATCTATTGATGCAACAATCCACCCTTTCGGAGCAGGTCCAAACGTTGATTCGAGAACATCATGTCGCTCTAGATGGGTCTGGGTATCCCACAAATATTGATCCGGCTATGATCCAACCGGCCAGTCGCATTCTCCGCCTAGTTGATGAATATGATGAGCTGTTAAGTGGCCATCACAGTGGAAAACCACAAACGGTGCGTGGAGCCCTTCAATCCATATACCAACAGGGCAAGAAAGGTGTATTGGATGCAGAATTGGTAGGCAAATTTATTAATCTCATCGGGATTTATCCCACGTACAGCTTAGTCGAACTCAGCACGGGTGAACGCGGTATTGTCACCGCCAATTCACGAGAAAATCTTCTTCATCCCACGATATTGCTCATTCAGGATGCGGCCCACCAACCGTTAGCTGAACCCATTCCTTTCAATTTTTCCGTCTTGGGACCAGATGGCCAAGGCCCCGAGATCGTCAAAATTTTACCGCCAGAGGAAGTCGGGGTTCAGCTCGATGCCGCCCTGGAGGATTGGGTCACCCTGTAGAATATTTCGATTGCAACCCCCTTCAAAACACCTTCGAACCACCCTGCCGAATTGATCAAAATCTCTATTCTTAAAAAACCGCCCTTCATCTTCATAGACAAATTCATACAACCAACAACATTAGGCAGAAAAATGTCGTAACGCTTCAAAGCGCAAGATTCCCGGAGAGCGGTCGATAAACGAGGATCACCAACAAATATTCGTTCCACTACTCAATCGTAGACCTGGAGGGCACCCAAATGAAAAGGATTCTTCAGGACTCCAGAACAAGTATGTGGTGTCTCAGTGGACTGACGGTAATGGTTCTCATGGCAGGGGTCCTTCTTGAAGTAGGTCAAGCTTATACGAATTCTTCCTCTCCAGTCGTAGCCTCATTTCACGATCACCCAATAACCCTACATAGCCATTCTTCAACACCGTCCAATACTAAAAAATCCCTGTCTCTCCTTTCAAAGGAGAAAAAGAAAGCCGAAGATCCCGTCCATCACCACCAGGTATCCACCAAAAGTACAGCGAAAAAAAGGATGGGCTTTGCCATGATTTTCCTTGGAATCCTCGCGGAAAAAAACTAAGACTTCTGTCGCATACGCACCGTGCGAAGACGGTTTAGGGTCGCCGCTATTTCAAATCTCCGTGGCCGCGCAAAATTTCCAGGATGACGACCAGGAGTAGGGAAAAAAGAAAAAACCTCTAAGCCTTGCTCGTCAATCAGGTTCTCAAGGCAATCCATAATCTCCTTCATCGTCCGCACTTCATCCATCAGACCAGTAGCTGCCACATGTAACATTTGCCCAATGGCACGGGTTTGGCTCCTATCAATCAGTTGTTCAACGCCCAACAAATTTATGACCTCATGACCAAAGACCAATTCATCAAAAGACCTTGCCACTATTTTTGGCTTATGGCGCCCCTTTGTCGCACTAACTGAATCTCCTTGAGGTATCCTTGGCACGATGCCCGCCAACGGCTCACTCACCTCACGTTGCCGGTTTGAAGGGAGCCGTGACGCAACTGCATGCGCCTCAGCTGTCACATCAAGGGGCGAAAACTCGTCCATCATGATCACCGTATCCGCGACATCAAAGTAATCGCCGCACCCACCCATCACCAAAATCGTGGACACCCCAAAACCTTCATACAACTCTCGCACCCGATCAAGAAAGGGAGTAATGGGTTCATGTGTCCTCTTGACTAGCGCCTGCATTCGCGAATCACGAACCATAAAATTGGTCGCACTGGTATCTTCATCCAGCAACAAAACCTGTGCGCCAACTTCCAAAGCTTCCAAAATTCCCGTTGCCTGGCTCGTACTCCCGCTCGCATCATCTGAGGAAAAAGTTTTAGTCGAACCTCCATGGGGAAGATGTTGAATAAACCCACTGATATCCACCTGCTCAATCCGTCGCCCATCTTCAGCACGAATTTTTACAGCATCAGGTACCGTCACAACCATTTCTCGACCATCCGAAGGAATGTGAGGATACACTCCTCGTTGTAAGGCTTGGAGGAGGGTCGATTTGCCATGATAGCCACCTCCAACGATTACCGTGACACCCTGGGGAATGCCCAGCCCTCTCACCATTTTCGATTGACCCTCAACATATTGAATGAGATGGGGAACCTGAAAAGACACAGCCAGCGAATCAGGAGCATGCCACTTGGTAACCTGAGACTCCACAAGGGGACGATCCGAAACGCCACTCACTCGAGGCAATATGGCTTCATCAGCGACAAAAGCCACAAGTCCTTTTGAAGGTAATTGAGATTGAATCGAGTTGAAGTTCTCTATTTGATCGATGAAGAGCCGACAAACCGTTTGGGAGGACTGTTCCCATTGCATGGCCTGGGTCACAATCTGAGGAATTTCCTGACAAAGCATCACTTCTGCCTGCTTTCCCATAATTGTCCGACCACGAGCAGGAAGCCCAAATTCTATTCGGGCTTCCAACCATCCATCACCAATAATGACCGCCGTGCGCTCGAGAACTTCTTGACCACCAACATCAATCGTGATCAACCCACTTTTCCCTATCCCCCGCTGCCCAGGTACAACCAATGGAATCGCTGAGAACACTGATCGCGCCAGAAAATCCCGAAAGGCCACAGCCCTGACCTTGTTACTCCAAAGGTCTTCAGGAAAGCCCGCCACAGAATTCGAGAGACGAATTCGTGCTTCTGAAGGCTCAGCAAACGGGTCTCCCTGAACATGATCAATAAACAAGGTAAAGATATCAAAAACATATGAACCCTCGAGGATTTTATAAGCTTTATAGCCTCGCCCATCTAGCTTGAGGAGTTGTTGGCGAAGATCAGATTGACTCTTCATCACATAACTGGAACTGATGAATTTGAAGACTCAGGGGTAATGGAGAGATGGGTAGGAGACATGTTTTCCAATGCCAATAACAAAGCATGCGTTCCCGAGCGACCATGCCCGTAGGCTTGAACTCCCTGATAAAGTTTCTGAACCACGGCAAGTCCAGGAAGAAGTAAACCCATGCGTTTGGCTTCAGCCAAAGCTATTCCCATATCTTTAATGAAATGTTCCACAAAAAACCCTGGCGTAAAATCTCGATGCAGAATCTTGGGTGCGAGATGATCCAAAACCCAACAACCAGCTGCTCCCTGCCGAATAGATAGCAATAGCTTCTCCCCATCCAACCCCGCCTGGCGCGCATACAACAAAGCCTCACACACACCAATCATCGTGCCAGCAATTGTCATTTGATTACATAATTTTGCATGCTGCCCGCACCCCGCCATGCCCTGATGAATCAAGACTTTTCCAAAGATACCTAAAATAGGCTTGAGGGCTTCGAAGACGGGAAATTCCCCACCGACCATGATAGATAAGATTCCTTGCTTGGCGCCTACATCTCCTCCTGAGACTGGGGCATCCAGCGCAAAAGCTTGTCGTTCCTTTGCCGAATTGGCAATCTCTTGGGCGAGACTGGGTTCGGATGTGGTGAAATCAATAAACACCTGTCTAGGCTTTGCTTTGGATAGTAACCCATTCCTACTCAAATAGAGGGCTCGAACATCCTTGGGAAATCCCACCATAGTACAGATCACATCAACTTTTTCGACCAACGATGCAGGAGATTCCGCCCACAGAGCCCCTTCATTCAATAACATCTGAGCCTTTGAAGAAGTGCGCGTAGAAACCGTCAGTGAATATCCAGCGCGTAAAAGATGGCTACACATGGGTGCACCCATCACTCCAGTACCAATCCATCCAAGACGAACTGGCGAAGGAAGAATATAGGTTGAGAGAGGGGAAACCGTCATGGAGAGAAAAGCCCTCTTAAAGAATGAGCGATCACATTGCCGGTTGTTGTTGCGTGAGACAATGGATAGTCCCAAATCCCCACACCAGATCGACCGCGTGCAGACCTACCACCGTTCGATCAGGAAAGAGTTCAGACATGATGCCTAACGCCACCCGATCATTCGGATCATTAAATGTCGGTACGATCACCACCGAATTGGCGATATAGAAATTCGCATAACTCGCCGGAAGTCGTTGCCCATCAAAATATATTGGGTCCGGCATCGGTAATGTTATGATGCCAATTTTCCGACCGTCCTCGCAGCGCATCCCCTCAAGCCGTTCGCGATTTTCAGCAAGGGGCCTATAATTTCTATCTGAAGGATTTGGCTCCTGACAAAGAACCACCGTATAGGGATCCACAAACCGGCAGAAATCATCCACATGTCCATGCGTATCGTCACCAGCAATGCCTTCGCCTAACCACAGCACATGCACAATTCCCAAGAATCGCCTAAACACCTCTTCATAATCTTGACGTGAAAATCCAGGATTCCGAACCTGAAGATGTTGATCCAAGAGACATTCCTCAGTGGTTAACAGCGTCCCCTGTCCGTTCACATCAATACTGCCACCCTCCAACACGACCTCCCGATTTTGCTGAATCACGGGAACTAGAGGTATCTGGAATTTTGCGGCGACGCGTTCGGGAATCCGATTATCCTTTTGCCAATCGGGATAACGGGCCCAAGCATTGAATTGAAAGCGCGCAATACTCACCTGAGCTGAAGGCTCATCTTGTTTAAGAAAAATTGGGCCAAAATCACGTGTCCACCCACGATTCGTAGGAATCCGGACAAACTCAACATGGTCCATGGACACCCCAATACGATCCAATACCCGACGAGCTTTCAGCTCATGCACTTTATTGTTGACGAGAATACGCACCATTTCACTTTGTGATAATTCACGGACAATTTCCCCATATACCAAGTGAATGGGCGCCATCTTCCCAGGCCAATCCGTCGTATTATGCGGCCACCCAATCCAAGTCGCCTCATGCCGCTCCCACTCCGCGGGCATCCGCAAATCTAACTCGTCTGGAGTACGTCGGACGGTCTCCCTCACACTTCTCTCTTGAATCTGGTTATCTTTTTCCCATTCCGCAGAATTTCCCTGAAAAGAGAACCCTGGAGATTGAGGATCAGGACTTTCCACCCCTTCTAAGCTCTTCAAAATTTCCTCTAATACATCATCCATCTGAGTCAGAACATAATCATTCCAAAATCGAACCACACGAAACCCCACAGCGCCCAAATAATTTGCGCACACCTCATGAGCTCTGTCGTCATCTGAATGTTGCCGACTACCCAGCTCAACAATCAGCATCCCTTCCAAACAACAAAAATCAACAACATACCCACCGATAGGATGTTGGCGACGAAACTTCCACCCCTTCATCTGACCATCTCGAAGGCGCATCCATAGCTTTTGCTCTGCGTCAGTTTGAGCTCCACCCAAACGCGCAGCAAACGATCCCAATTTCGATGAAATTCGCTTCATCCCCCTCCCCTCACTCTTTCTTTGTCTTCTCTTCTGAACTACGTTCCAACGAATCGAGGAACTCAACCAACCCTTATGACTGAGATGAATACAAAGCCCAAAGGGGCAGCGTTTCATGGGAAACCCATGATTGATCGGAAAAGAAACTGGAAGGCGATGACGGCTCGCTCCGTATGATGGAGAGGGCACGAGCAACACATAAAAATCATACCAAGCCAAGGTTAGGCAGGCTCATCCAAAAATCTCTTGGTGATCCCCTCATAGGCATCAATACGACGATCACGAAGAAAAGGCCAATTACGGCGAACTTCTTCAATACGCTTCAAATCGATATCGACCACCAAGGTTTCTTCTTGATCGACTGAAGCCTGTGCGAGTACGACACCAAACGGATCACAGACAAAGGAACTTCCCCAAAACTCTAATCCATCACCACCGGCAGGGGCCTCACAGCCAACCCGATTCACAGCCACCACAAACACGCCATTCGCAATCGCATGACTGCGTTGAATCGTCATCCATGCATCACGTTGAGCCTGACCTTCCGGGTGTTTTTCTTGAGGATGCCAGCCAATCGCCGTGGGATAGCACAGAACCTCAGCTCCTTGTAAAGCCGTCATCCGCGCCGCTTCAGGATACCATTGGTCCCAACAAACCAACGGCCCCACAGTAGCGTGAGCCGTTTTGATGGCCTGAAAACCAAGATCTCCAGGAGTAAAATAAAACTTTTCGAAATAGGCAGGATCGTCAGGAATATGCATTTTCCGGTAAAGCCCAACGATCTCTCCTCGTTCATCTAACACCACAAGAGAATTGTGATACACCCCAGCCGTTCGTCGTTCAAAAATGGAAACCAAAATTGTCACACGGCATGTTTTCGCGACCCTGCTTAATGCCTTGATTGAAGGCCCTGGAATAGGTTCAGCCAAATCAAACAAGGTCACATCTTCTTGCTGGCAAAAATATTGAGACCGAAACAATTCCGGCAAACAAATAATCTGAGCGCCGCCTTTCACAGCTTCTTCAACTTTTGCCACAGCTCGCTCCAGATTCTCTCCAGTACTAGCCGAGCAGGCCATTTGAATTAAACCAATATTCATTAGGCTTCCCAAATTATTAGACGGAGAAAATATTTTTCATTCTTTGGGACGGAGCATGGCACAACCGGGATCTCGGGCCACGTACATGCCTGCGATTTTTCGATTATCTTCTTTGAAGGCTTTGTGCCACCAGCAGGCCGCATTCCACAGATGTTCGGGTGCACTATTGCGCGAGGAGGCTCCTGGCGTGACACCCATCCCCAAACGATCAAAAATAAACTCTATATAAGAAGAAGCCGGAATAGGAATTCCTTCGCGCAAAGGATTGATTTTCGCGCCTTGCGACCAGAGATAAGTCTGCCAGGCGCCTAACATGTCCCAAAAATTGTATCGCACCCGATCGGCATTCCAGGATTTGGCTCGTTTCATTAATGTTTTGGCTTCTTCATCGGACATAGTCACCGCGACCAAGCCCAGATTGGCATCAATTGCTCTGTCTTCATATTGACCTAAGACACCTTCGTTGACTCCGTTTTTTTCGGGTTTTGGAAATTCTCCAATTCGGGGCCAGAGAGGAATTTCAAGAATTTTCAGACTGCCTAATGATGTCCGGGTGGTCACCGTCTCTGCAACCACAAACACATGCGACCAGAAACTGGGCCGCAAATCCCATCGCAACATACTTTGGGCCATCCGCAATGTATGGCCTGGCAAGTCTCGGCTTCCCACCAACCCCACCGTCATGAGACCACGATTGCCGACGTCCTGTTTGCGCAAGGAGGCAAAGGCATCATTGAAAAATTGCAGGTTGGTGCGCTTTTGATATTTACTTGTCCAGTCTTTAATATCCAAATTTTTCGTATTCGTTTGAGAGTTGCGCATTATAAGATCCTTTCTGAAAAAACCTCCGGTGTGTTCATCAATGACCTAACCCTTTAACGTAACCATAACTCTTTTTTGAAGAGTTGCTTGAGAGGTCCGCCCATTCCTTGAGCTGGTTCATATTCATCCACCCCAAGTGGTGGGAGAATTTTAGCGGGAAGACGCCATAACTCCAATTCAAACCGGATACGAAGTGTGCCACCGACTTGTCCACCTGGAAAAATTTTCACCAACCCCACATTGTTTTTAATGGTCATGATATTAATATCTTGCCGCCGATCTATTCTCCAAACTGATTCTCCTCCTTCTGCGTTTGGACGAATAGTAATTTTCTTCGGAGGTTTTTCCGGTTTGGTATTACCTGGAATGATCATTGCTGCCGGAGAAGCAATGAATTCTGGAACACCATACGTGGCATCGGGAAACGGCCCATGAGCTTCCGCATAGCGCCCAGTATGAATATCACCTGATAAAATCAAAATGTCATGGGGTTGGTGTTGAAGATTGTCTCCCCCTAAACTTCGTTCGAACACTCTCCACAGACGCGCATAGTCTTCTTTAAAGTTTGAAAAAGAATGGTCACGGAAATCCCCATCTTTTTGAAACAGCGGTTGCCCCAACACTAATACCCCTGGACCTTCCAAAGACGCTTGCCATGTCTCAAGGGCCACCCATTGCTCCTCCGTCATAAAATGACTCGTGCCCTCGTCGGCACATCGTTCTCGTTTAGACCGAGTGTCTGTCACAAAAAATGAAACAGGTTCAATGGTGAAGGTATACCAGCGAGCCTGATCTGGATTCAAACAGCGCTGAAATTGATAGTAGAGGTCATCTGCTCCTCGCCCATATATTTTTCGATTACTGGAATGCCAGGTTTGGGGAAGTTGGAATTGGAATTCCGGAAAGTCGTTCCAATATTCATGATCATCACAGGTGACAAAATTGGGACAGGTCTGTAACGCTTCTCGGTAGAAAGCATCGCCCCAATATTGCCGATATCGTTGACCAAACAGCTCGATAGGATCATCATCATTAGACCAGTCGTTCGGCCAATCCAAGTACACCTGATCGCCAATGAGCATTTTAAACTGAGGATTGGAAAGGACTTGTAACTCTTTGAGACCAGCCCGGTAATATCCATCTCGGTCATTGTTTTGCCAAAAACAGGAAGCAAAAAGAAAGGTCACACCTTTCTCGCTAACCTGATATGGCAAAGTCGACCAGATAAAATCCTGACTCTGGTTGTTCGCTGAGAGGGTGAGGTGAAACTGTGCCCCTTCCGGTGGCGCGAGTGAGGTCAGTGTGACGGTTAACAAACCCATCCGGCGTTGAAGACCTGCCACTTTGGAGAGGAGAACCCAAGCCGTATTAAAGATGACCGGTGCCCCTTGACGACGGACTTTCACTTCGGGCGGAGTGAAACTCCCTTCCCCTTGACGTGAACACCAAATGACCCACCCCTTGCCTTTCGGCAACGGTGCTCCGGGAACAATCCATAGTTTCTTCATTGAGTCAGAAGGCATTGAAAAAAGGTGGAATGAAGGGGCTTCCTCCCCAACCAGAGGAAAATTGGATGTTGTGTTACAGAGTCAACCAACAGGATCATGAGAGATGGGGCTAATGAGTTCCATGTCCTCGGGTGGCTCAGAATCCAGTTCGTCTGACCTCTCCCAGTTTTCATCGGAAACTAGATCGCTTGGCTGATTTTGCACTAGATGTCGGAGCGTCATCCCCTCTAAGGCTCCCTGCACAGCGGCATCCCGTCGCATCAATACCTGACTAATTGTGTCAGTCCCGACGGTGAACCCTTGCGGCCCATTATGCAATTGATGTTGGACCACCTTCAAGACATCAGCAACAGCAATCATTTCAGGTGCCATGGCCAGAGCTAAACCTTTTGGCTTCTCCGTGCGCAGAAGCATATGGGCCTGAATGAGATCACTCGTTAATGAATTCACAAAGGTGAGAGGGACGCGTTGCACGCGGGCTAATTGTTCTTCTTTGAGTGGCGCTTTCCCCGATAAGAATCGGCGGGTGATATGGGCTAGGATGGCAAGAGTCAAATACTCCCGGAATAACGGCGTTTGATGCTTCCGCCGTAAGTGCAGCAAATACGCCGATGGATGTTGATGGTAATAGGCGACTTGGGCACCGGCCAGGACAATGAGCCATCCCACATAGAGCCATATGAGAAAAAGGATGAGGACGGCAAAGCTGGAATAAATGGCACTATATCGACTTGAACTGGCCACAAAGGTAGCAAAGGCCATCCCTGCCAATTGCCAGCACAGCCCAGCAGTCAGACCGCCGACGAAGGCCGAGCTAATGTTAACAGGCGTGTTCGGTACCCATTTATACAAAAAAGTAAACAACATACACATAAACAGGAAGGGCAAGAGATTCGTGAGTACCAGAATGAGATAGCCAAAAGGCTGAATCTCCATCACTCGTTGAACCAACCAATGACTTTGGGACGAGGCCATCAGACCGAAGGCAGTAAAGACGAACACTGGACCGACCAGGACGACGCTTAAATAATCAGTGATTCGCCTCGCCAACGGACGACCCACTTCCACTTGCCAAATGGAATTGAGAGCCTCTTCGATTTTTTCAATGAGAGAATAGGTGGTATAGAAGAGCCCAGCCACACCCACCGCTCCTAACACTCCAACCTTCAAATTATCGACAAACTGAATAATATTCGTGGTAATCTCCGCACCTTTTTCGCCTAAGGGATCAAACGCTTGAGATAGAATGGGTTCAATTTGTTGATGTACGCCAAAGGCTTTGAGGACTGAAAACGTCACGGCAAGGAAAGGAACCATGGACAATAAAGTGGTATACACCAAGCTCGTTGCACGAATACTCAGAAAACTTTCTCGAAATTCTGTAGCTGCAACAAGCCCTAGACGCAAAAATTTCACGCCAAACTGACGAAAGCCAGTAAGTTCCTGAACGTTTACCGTCCACAAATCATGCTCACAATAACGTATGACTCGATCAATTATATCCATCGTTGTCGTATCATTCCTTGATCGCTACACTACAAAGAGCCACAGGAAATGTCCAGATATTCACTCCCGACTCCATCATGTTTCTCTTCAGCCCCTGTTAATATATACAAATGCACTCAAACCCACACAACGCGATTTCCCTTAAGACAGCCCAAACGAGAAGGATTATTCATTCATGACTATCGTACAGGAAACCCTCTTTTCTTGGGTATGGCTTCTTGTTCCCCTGTCCTTTCTTGTGACCGGGTGTCCAGCTACTTCCGACTGGGAACAACAATGGCAACTAGTCCAAATAACGATTAAAGCAGGTCGTCTCCACGACGCGAAAAAACTGCTGACAGATATCTTACCATCTGTTAGGGATAAGGATCCGACTGACGAACGATATGGGCAGGTCATTTTCCAACTGGGGGAGATTGCTCGCCTAGAAGGGAACACGAGTGAAGCCGAATCCTTTTATTGGAAAGCCTTGCCCCTTATTGCTAACTCTCTTGGGCCAGAGCATGTACGCATGGCTGAGCCTTTAACGAAACTCGCCTCGCTTTATGAACACAAAGACCAACCACAGGTGGCCTTGCCACTCCTCAAACGAGCCCTTGCCCTTCAGGAAAAAACATGGGGGACCTCTAACCGTCAGTTGCTCCCCAGCCTTAAGCACTATCATCTCTTACTGATGCTCAGCGACCGCCACGACGAAGCCATTGAAGTCTTATCACGTATTTCCCATCTTGAGCAGACACCTTCTTAAGCACATCTGCCATATTGATCATCAGCGGAGGGGCTTTCCATTTACAAAAAAATGAATGGGATCTGTGGGAGCTTTTTCACTTCCCCGGGGTTGAAAAAAACTAGTTTCACCCACTCTCTATTGCTCTTTTGGCGTAATTACCTTACGATATTTGGGATTTTCTTAATCGACGAACACGTTTGATCATTCCGATTTTTTTCTCTATTGGATTGGGTAGTTCTCTTAGGTGCGGTTTCCATCCCCTCTGGCTATCCCCGTTGCAATGAAAAAACGCATTGCTATTCAAGATTTGCGACCAGGGATGTATATCGCAGGCATGGACCAATCCTGGTTTCAAACCCCCTTTCTTCGTCACAAATGGCTGGTGAAGCGTGATGACGAAATTACTTTGTTACGGAGTTATGGAATTCAAGACGTGTTCATCGATACAGAAAAGGGCTGTGATGTGACTGCTGCTTCCAATATACAGGAGCCTGTAAGCTCTCAAGCGAGAGCTAGCCAATCAACCTTACCCCCACGGTTGTACCTCGGACCAAATCCCGAAGACATCGAATCGGCTCGACTCCTCCGAGCAGAAGCCATTTCGACTTTGGATGTTTTTTTTCGCCAAATGGAATCCCCTTCGGCACAGCGTCTCATAGAGGTTCGAGGTGTGGTGAGCACCCTGTTGGATGGACTGTTAGACCATCAAGCCGCCATGGTGTCCTTAATCCAAATGCGGCGATTTGATGCAAATCTTGCCACTCATGGCGTCGACTCCGGAGTCTTGGCCATGGCCATCGGGCATGACCATGGTTGTGACCCGTCACACCTGAAACTTCTGGGCCTTGCCGCCATGATCCACGATATTGGCCAACTACGTTTGCCGCTCAATCTGTTGCGAAAAGTTCAGGCCTACTCTCCTCAAGATCATAAACTCATTCAGGCCCATTGTGACATGGGAGAGGCCATCCTTAATCAATTCCCTGATTTCCCCCAAGAATCGAAACGGATGGTGTTGCAACATCATGAACGATTGGACGGCTCCGGATATCCCAAAGGCTTGCGTGGAGGGGAAATTTCTGAATTGACGCAAATTTTGAGTATTGCTGATACCTATGATGCTCAGATTAGTGGGCGTTGCAGCCAACCACCTGTCCCTCCATCCCGAGCCTTATCGGAATTATATCGGGCAGCCGTGACGGGACAGTATGCAACGTCCTTGGTCCAACGCCTCATTCATCTTTTAGGCGTGTATCCTATTGGCTCCCTAGTCCTGCTGAACACTGGCGAACAGGGTGTGGTGGTCTGGGTACATAGCCATTCCCGCATGACCCCTACCATTAAATTGCTAAAAAAGGCGTCTGGGGAACCCTATGATGAACAAGAAATTATTGACCTCTCTTCGCAAACGAATCACGGGACGCCACGCTCCATCCAAGAATCTATCAATCCCCATGAAGCCGGAGGGGATATGACCGAAATCCTGAATTCACTATGGTAAGAGGCAAGCATTCCTCTTTTATGTTCTTTGAATGTAATCAATGAATCTACACCAACCATTCCAAGAACTTCATCAGATGGATCTCCCAAGTCTCAACCAAGCACTGCGCTCGGCTCAGGCGTTTGTCCATACGCTGTTGGATTCTATTCATATTGGTATCTGCCAGGTGAACGTCCAGGGCCACATACTCTCGCTGAATTTAGAGGGGGCCCGAATTCTTCACCGAACGGAACAATTCTGCCTTGGGCAAAGTTTCCATGACCATTCCGATTGTATCTATGTCGACCCCATGACCCAGCAAGAAGATTGTCCCATTACACAAGTCCTAAAGACTGGGAAATCTATTTGGACCCCAAAACTATTGATTCGACGACCTTCTGGAGAAACACGCTGGGTAGAATTCCAATGTACCCCACTGACCGACCCTCACAACCCCGGAGCCTTATTAATCTTCCGTGATTTAAGCCAGCAACTCCAACAACATGAGGAACACCAACATCTCGCCTCTATGCCTGAAGAAAGCCCGAATCCTATTGTAGAAGTTGATTCGCAAGGTCGTTTGGCCTATGCCAACCCGGCCATGATCGTGTTATTGGGCACGTATCGTTTTCGAGAAGATGGCATTCCGCAAGTTTTGCCTCCCTCTCTCAAGCAGATTGCCATGGAATGCTTGAAATCGCTGATTCCACAAAGAGGATTGACTGCCATCATTGATACTCATCACTTTGATTGGACGTTTTCTCCCATTCAAGAAAAAGGTCTTGTCCGAGGATATGGCCTGGACATTACGAATCACGTTCGTGTCAGACATGGCTTGACCGAACTCCAATCGCAATATTCCTCTTTGGTCGACTCCGCCCACGAAGGCATCATTTCAGCTGACCTCCATGGCACCATTGTTTCTTGGAACCCAGCTGCCGAAGCCATGTTTGGATTCGAGCAGGAAGAGATCATAGGCCAATCTATTCTGATGCTCCTAGAAGAAGGGGATCGCGCCATTTATCGAAAGGGGTTGGAGGATATTAGCTATGGTGACTCGGTCGGGCACCCGATTCAGCAACCATTAGAGTTGACCGGTCTGCGAAAATCCCGTGAAGCCTTCCCCCTAGAAATTTCCCTAACAAGCTGGAAAGTGGGATTAGATACGCATTATGGTTTTATTCTACGAGATATTTCAGACCGGAAACGCCTCGAGCAGTCGCTGGTCGCAGAAAAAGACCGTTTGGTAACCACCCTCCAATCCCTCGACGAGGGAATTATTACCACGGATCGAGAAGGTCGTATTACCTTTTTCAATCCTCTCGCAGAACAAATCACGGAATGGGCTCATCAAGACGCCATATCTCGTCCTCTTCAAGACGTGTTTCGCGTCACGAACAAAGTCCTTGATCGAGAAATGGACTCGACGTGGAAATTTTCTGTCGGTTCATCAGCGCTCCCTGAACCCCACGCCCCACAACAACTCATCACCAAAAATGGAATTCAACGAACAATTTCCCTACAAGAAACACCCATTCGCGATCACAGCTCACACTTAATAGGCACCATGATTGTGTTCCACGATATTACTGATCAGCACCGTCACCAGGATGAACAGCAACGGATCAGCAAATTAAACTCCTTGGGAGTGTTGGCGGGAGGCCTTGCCCATGACTTTAATAATTTGTTGACGACCATTCTGGGGAATGTCTTTGTCGCCAAATTACGAATGGTTCCCCAAGACCCGCTGGCAAAAAACCTTGAGCAAGCCGAACATGCGTGTCTTCGTGCCAAAGAACTCACGCAGCAACTCTTGACGTTTGCCAAAGGCGGCGCGCCGATTAAGACATCAATCGCCTTGGGAGACCTTCTTCGAAAAAGCACGATTTTTGCCCTATCAGGCTCCTCAATCAGTTGTCACTTCGATATTCCCAACGATCTGTGGCCATTGGATGCCGATGCCAGTCAACTACGACAAGTCATCCAAAACATCACCATCAATGCGCGACAGGCCATGTCTCAAGGTGGCCATTTTTCAATTCGAGTCGAAAATATCGAGCTTCAGACTCAGGCCACTCTACCTTCACCCACGTTGCCAACTGGCAACTATGTGAAAATCTCATTTGAAGATCAGGGGGAAGGAATCATGGACCAAGAGTTGCCCAATATTTTTGATCCCTATTTCACGACAAAACCCGGCGCATCCGGCTTGGGGCTCGCCACGGCACATAGCATTATTCAGCAACATCAAGGCCACATCAGTGTGCATTCTGAAGTAGGAAGAGGCACAACCTTCACGGTGTATCTGCCATCATCATATTCCACGGCTGAGGTAGACCATCAAACCATTCCGAAGGGACGCGGTCGAATTTTGGTCATGGACGATGAACAAAGCATTCGGCGAATGGTCGAAGACGCCCTGACACAATTTGGGTACGAAGTTACAGTCGCACCGGATGGACAAACCGTTATTGATGTGTTTTCAGAGGCTTTAACGAGTGGGGAAACCTTTGACGCCATACTCCTCGACCTCACGATTCCCGGTGGGATGGGTGGCAAAGAAGCCCTTCAACATCTCCGAAAATTAGATCCCAATGTTAAAGCCATTGTGACGAGCGGATATTCTGACGATCCGATCATGTCGGATTTTCAAGCCTTTGGGTTCCAAGACATTTTGGTCAAACCCTATAAAATTGTCGATCTCGCCAAGTCCCTTGAATCCCTGTGTGCCAAATCAAATGGTAAGACCGTGCGCTAAACTAGACAGAACGCAGCAGCATACCAATGACCTCCCTCGAGCCTCTTTACCTCATACACTCTTGAAAAAAAGCACGATGGAATACCAAAGAGTATTCAACGAATCAATCGTGCTCAGTTCTGATAAGGAATCTCTAATGAGAATGTCAGAAAAAGACGTGGAGAGAAAAGATAGGACACGGAAAGGGACAAGGGAAACAAGTATTCAAACCACGATGTCGCGAAATACGGGTTGAAAATTCCCCCTTGTCCCTCAAGTAGTTTATTTAAATCTGGGTTTCTTCATCAACGTGTATATCTATTCCCTTATAAACACGCAGGCTCCTGACGAAGCAAGGTTTGCTGCTGAATCATAGGAAGCTTTTGAAGCATCCGGTTACTTAACGACAAATTCTCTTTGGCTTTTTCATAATACGTAGCTTGGGTATCAATCGCTTTCTCAAAACATCGTGATGCTCGAGCAAACTGACCATTGTCAAGGAAGGCGACGCCTAAATTATTATACGCTTTCGCAGAATCCATTCCACGCGTATAGGCATCATAAGCCAAATCAAAATGTCCGAGTTTCGTAAGAGCTAAACCAAGATTATTGGAAATTTTGGCCTTATTACCACCTGTCTGCAAGGCCTGTTGGAATGTTTGAACGGCCTTTTCGTATTGCTGGTCGAGATAGTAGGCCATGCCCAAATTATTTAAAATGGAAGAATCATTCGATTTTTTTTCTAATGCAACTTTATACATGTGAATAGCATCCTTATGGGCATGCCGACGATCAGCAACAATTCCTAAAAAATTTGTTGAAGTCCACAGCTCTGAATCGTAAAGAAGGGCGGCTTGGAATTCTCGTTCGGCTTCCATATCTTTTTCCATCTTCAACAAAGCTCGCCCCATGCCTTCATAAGCTGGAGCAAAGCTTAAATCATAGTCTAAAATGTAATGAAACTGGTCGTAGGCTTCCTGAGTTTGCCCTTTTTCTAGGTAAATCACAGCTAATTTATAACGTGCAGGAATATTCTCCGGCTCCATGTTCAGAACTTTTTCGTATTGTTCCTTGGCCATGTGAAGATTTTCTTGCTGCAAATGAGCATCTCCCAATTTTTCATAATCACCTTGCGTCATCTCCGCTGATAGATCAACCTGAGGTTGAGTCTTCGCATCGAGTCCAGCCTTTTGCTGCTCCAAAATTTGTTGATAATGTTCATCTTGAACAGAAAACTTAGATTTCTCTGTTGAATTACAGGCATTGGATACCAATAATAGACCCATGAGACTGAATATCCATATTTTCTTCATGTTTCCTGCTCCCTCAAAATGGTTAACAACGTCTCTAATGGTTTTCCCGTATGGCAAAACATTATCTAAAAATTATGGGTAATGGTCTTCTTTGAAAATATTGAAATCATCTACTTTCCAACTCACATCCACATTCTAGAAGAATACTCCCCTTTAAAATCCTGCGAAATTATTCATTAAACGAATGGCCCCAGGCCCGGCAATAACAACCATGAGACTTGGGAAAATAAATAAAATCAGCGGCACCATGAGTTTAACCGCCAATTGAGCAGCCTTTTCTTCGGCCTTCATACGACGATTTAATCTCATACCGTCAGAATGCACCCGTAACGCCTGCCCAATGCTAGTCCCAAATCGATCAGTTTGAATGAGTAAGGCCACAAGACTTCGAATATCCGCCAAATCGGTTCGTTGCACCAGATTTCGCAAACCTTGTTCTCGCGAAAGCCCAGCCCGCAGCTCAAGATTAAGCAGACTAAATTCTTCGCCAAGATCCTTATGCCCCATGATGATCTCTTGGCCAACTTTATTCATAGCTTGATCCAAGCCCAAGCCCGCTTCCACACACACGACCATGAGATCCAGAGCATCGGGGAAACCGTCCACCAGCCGTTCTTTTCGCTTACTGATGGCATTACTGAGCCACATTTGGGGACCATAGAACCCGGCAACCATACAGAGCACTAAAAGTCCTGGAAAGGCATAAGGAGAGGTCATCTCCCTAGTAGCTTCTGTGCCAAAAACAAGAAAACTCACTCCAAACACGATCGCAAGCAATATCCGTGATCCAAGAAAATTGATGGGAGCACGAGAACTTCGATAGCCAGCAGTCACGAGTTTTTCCTTAATGCGGGAAACTTGCGCTTGATCTTTTGGCTTACTGGCTTGTCCCAAGCGGTCCAACACGTACTCAAAGTATTGTTGAAAGGCGCTAGATTTTTTGGCAGATGATTTCCCAGTCTGTGGTACCTTTTTTGATTCCCCCTTAACTCGAGCACCCCATTCCGACTTCTTTTGTTGGGATTCATAGAAGGCATAGGCGCCCCAACCAAGCATCAACATCAGAAAGAAAACTGAAATACTAATTACAAGAAGAGGTTCCATGTTAGCTCACACCTTTATTTGACACATATTTCTCATCACGTAGGCTCCAATGGCCATCATCAAACCCGCACCGGCTATCATCATGTGACCCATAGGGTCTTCTAATAATAAGGACATATACTCTTCATTTAAATAAAATAATACGCCACACATCACAAATGGCAGGGCAACGAGAACATACCCCGATAACCGTCCTTCTGCAGAGAGCGATTTAATTCGCCCAAACAATTCGTACCGTTGACGAATGAGCCTGCTGATGGCTTCGATAATTTCGGCCAAATTTCCACCGGTTTCACGTTGAACGGTCAAAGCCGTGACAAAAAATTTCAAATCAACACAATCAACTCGACCTGTCAAATTTCTCAAAGCCTCCGGCACATCAATACCAAAGGAGATCTCTTCAACCGTTCGCGAAAATTCTGGGCCAATGGGATCAGGAAATTCATCCCCTACCATTTTCATCCCAACTGAGAACGCATGACCTGCTCGAAGGGCACGAGCCATCAAATCAAGCGCATCCGGCAATTGACGTTGAAATTCAGCAAATCGCTTTTTCCGTTTGAATCGAACAAACCCCCATGGCACCACACACCCCACAACACCAGCAGCCAGTGATATCGGCAATCCCCAATCTTTGAAAGCGCCAATTAAGCAACCAACCATTCCAAAGCACCCACTTAATAAGAAGAAGACCCCGATGGGCATTTTGCTATTGGCTTGCTGCAACAATTGTTCTAGCCCGCCAAGATTACTGACAGAAGATAACAAGGTCTGCATCCAGGGAACTTCACTGAGTTTGCGCTTACGTAAAATTTCTTGTTCCGAACTTTTCTCTTTTTCCTGGACACGTTTTCCTGATCCGCGCAGACGCCGCTTCATATTTCGTTGCTGGGGACTGACATATTGGTGGTAAAAGTAATACCCACCTTCGATCAGTAAAATTAACGATAGAAAAATTCCAAGACTAATGACGATCGTCATATTAATGCTCCTACAACACGAAAAGTTCGCCCTAGTAAAACAGTAGAAAGTTCGAATGCTACGGTTTTTATCTTCTTACACTTCATAAATCTTGTCTGGATCAAAGATACTTAAGTCACATTCAATCCCTAAGGCCTTAAAACGTTCGACAAATTTCGGGCGAACTCCAGTTGCTCGAAATATCCCATGAACTTTTCGTTCCGAATCAAGCCCCGTTTGTTGAAAGTTGAAAATTTCTTGTATCGTAATGGTTTCGCCTTCCATACCCACAATTTCTGATAGACTCGTCGTCTTTCGTGATCCATCTGACAAGCGGGTTTGCTGTAATATCACATCAATCGCCGAGCTAATGTAATGACGTAAGGCTTTCGTGGCGAGATTTAGACCGGCCATCGCCACAAGGGTTTCCACGCGAGTCAAGCAATCTCGAGGCGTATTCGCATGAATAGTCGTTAATGATCCATCATGACCGGTATTCATGGCTTGCAGCATGTCTAAACATTCCCCACTCCGAACTTCACCCATGACGATCCGATCAGGACGCATCCGCAAACAGTTTTTGACCAGCTCTCGTTGGGTCACTTCCCCCCTCCCTTCAACGTTGGGAGGTCGTGTCTCCAAACGAACGACATGATCCTGTCGTAACTGTAACTCCGCTGAATCCTCAATCGTGACAATGCGTTCATCATCGGGGATGAATCCGGATAAAATATTCAGGATGGTCGTTTTCCCGCAACCCGTACCACCGGAAATGATAATATTGAGCCGAGCCTCTACAATCCCTCGAAGTAACTCAGCAATTTCTGGGGTTAAAGATTTCTTATCAACCAAATCTTGTATTTGCAGTTTATCCTTAGAAAATTTCCGTATGGAAATGGAAGACCCATCCAATGCTAAAGGCGGAATGATGGCATTCACACGAGACCCATCCAATAGACGCGCATCACACATTGGAGCGGATTCATCAATCCGACGCCCAACAGCTGACACAATT
>JAJDBR010000244.1 GCA_029261275.1 Nitrospirales bacterium | reverse complement strand
TTTGATACCACTGTCCCCTTGTTTCAAGATCGCAATAATTTGTGTTTCGCTGAATCGAGACGTTTTCATGAGAACCTCCTGGGTCAATTGTGCCAGAAAGCTCTACTTTTGGGCTGTCCATGTTTTGGGGAAGCTTACAGGCTGACGTTCTAAAGAATTGTCGGACCTTGTTTGAGCGGAGCGAGTTGGTCCGACATTCCGTTGATTACGTCAGAACGAATAGGGCCGAGTTGGGTGTAAATGGCTTTGGGTCCTTTTCCCGAAAGAAAAGGGCCTCGGCCGCCGGGCCGAAACCCGGAAAGGCACCATTTGGAGAAAATACTTAGCAAAAAAGCTTTGAGGTAAATTAGGAGAAAAACACCAAATTCTAGTTGGAACGAAGGAAGAAAATGGAGAGGAGCAGGATCCCAACGTCATTGGTTCAAGCAACCTTCTAGCTTTCTTTCTTTCGAGAAAAAACTTTGGTTTTCAGCAAATATGCCACACCGCCACCTAACACCACCCCAATCCCCCACCCCACCAATACATCCGTGCCATAATGCGCACCCAAATAGACTCGTGAGAGCCCGATAAGACCCATTAGGGGCAATAGGATCCATCCTAGTGAAGGATAGAGAGTGACCAGAAATGCGATGGCAGTGCTAGAATTCACTGCGTGATTGGACGGCATACTATAGCTTCCCCCACATCCCACCATTTCATGAACCTGTGAAAGAATTTGACAGGGACGAGGACGCGCAATCAGATTTTTTAATTGCCCGCCAAGTAAATCACTGAACCCAACCAATACTCCTAAGGAAGGTGCCGCAAATTTGGCCTCGTCCCATTTAACCCATCCCCAAAACGTCACTGCCAAAATTCCAGGAATGAGCAAATTGCTCTCTTGGGAACACTGAAACATAAGCCTATCCAACGCAGACCATTGGCCAGCCGCCCCATTAATCATTCGAAACCATTCTTCGTCAAAAGACATTTAGAGCCCTCATTATTTGCATCCTAGTTGGATCAATATATGGGGAACACCCCACTCATACCTACAACCTATTCCTTGAATATGTTACCATGCCAGACTTAGGAACAAAGGAGTTATTTCATGTTGATTGATACCCATGTGCATTTGGATGATTTGCGGTACGATACAGATCGGGAAGCGGTCTTTCAGCGTGCTGAAGAAGCTGGGGTTAAAGCCTTCATTACAATTGGTTGCGACCTGTCGACGAGCACCTCTGCGGTGAAGTTAGCAACTGAACGTCCGAACGTGTATGCCACCGTTGGCGTTCATCCCCATGAAGTCAAACGAATCGAACCCCATTGGAATGAAGAATTGCGTCAATTAGCTCAGAGTCCTAAGGTCGTGGCGTTTGGAGAGATCGGACTTGATTATCACTACGATCATTCCCCCCGCGAAACTCAACGCCAGCAATTCCGTAATCAAATAGCGTTAGCCAAATCCCTCAACCTCCCCCTTGTCATCCACACACGAGAAGCCCAAGAAGATACGATGACCATTCTCCGAGAAGAGCATGCTGAATCGGTGGGAGGCGTCTTTCATTGTTTTTCAGGTGACCCTTGGTTGGCAAAAGAAGCCTTAGATCTTGGGTTTTATCTATCGTTTTCGGGGATTATTACCTTTCGCAATGCTACGCTTCTCCGAGACGTGATTCGCACTGTTCCGGATGACCGCATTCTTATCGAAACTGACGCACCCTATCTCACCCCGGTCCCGTTTCGAGGGAAACGCAACGAATCGGCCTATGTGAAATATGTTGCGGAACAAATAGCTGAATTAAAATATGAAGGCTCGACAGTGGGGCTCTCTCAGATTTCAGAATTAACCACAAATAACGCCAAACGGCTCTTTAAAATCTCTTCATAATGCGATTTCGTTGCCGAAGTTTTTTGGGCAATTTTCGGGGATTGCCTTTCTTATCTTTGCCCCTTATCGACACATCGTCACTTTCATCTTTTGCATCAGATGTTCCTCTGGCAGAACGAACGGATGTTCGTTGCTGACTTCCTTTTTGCAACCGAGTTAGAAATTCCTCGGAACGAATAACGAAGGCCCCAAAAGCCCGTGCGACATTGATGACTTCAAGATCCGATGACACAACCGCCGTCTCATTTCCAAACTGCCGAATGAGTTGTTGAATGACTTGGTCTGCTCGTTCGCCCTCCGAAGAAAACATGACCGTCACTCCGGTCTGATGACTGGTTTGCCTCATGTTCCCTGGTTGTCGCCAGGCATCAAATATCACGGTAATTGGACAGTGAATAGCTTGCGAATACAGGCCCAAGCGTGACACAAAATGATCACGATGACCTTCCCCTTGGCCGATCACTCGTTGGGGAGGCAACCCCATCGCGCCTAACACATTGTAGCCATCAATGATAAGATGCTTTGGCGTCATGTCTCTTTCACTTTTCTCCTCACCTTAACCACGGGTTCCTGCCCAGTTTACCCTCTCAAATGGAGCAAGATCCAATTCGACCTTGCTTGACAAGAAGGGCATCATCTGGGAAAAAGATAGAAACGGTTTTACTCTCTATGCCCCCCTATCAAAACGCATTTATTACTTCTAGCTCGCTTTTGTTGGTTCTCGCTCTTTCGCTACCAAGCTTTGGGGGAGAGATTGGGAAGCCACTTCCATTGGCGTGGGAAACATCCTCGTACCTTTCGTTGGTCGCAAAACGTACGCCTTCCACATCTATCCGTAACATTCGAGCCCATCAGCATAAAAAATATACCCGTCTTGTCCTTGACTTAAATCGAGATGCTCAACCTGCATCTACTGATCAACGAAACGATACAGAATTTCAACTCAAGTTTCCCAATACCCGCATCCTTAAAAAGGCTCTTTCGAAAACCACCACCAACACATTTCCCATTGATCTATCGATTTCCAGAACGGCGAAAGGGACCCTTATCCTTTCGATTCCCACAAAACCATGGAAGGGCTATAAATGGTATGTCCTTCATAAGCCTCCACGCATCGTGGTAGATCTCTACCCTGCCCCTTCCAAGAAAGCCACAATTGTTAAGGCTCCAAAGCCACCAAAAGCACTATCCGCAAAAACGGGTAAGACAAAGACTCCGCCGCCGCCAGTGCATATTGCCCCTCCTGTAACTTCTGTCCCTAAAAAAAATATGATCATTGTGCTCGACCCTGGCCATGGGGGGAAAGACCCTGGCGCCTTGGGTCGAAAAGGGACCAGAGAAAAAGACATTGTCTTAAAAATTTCCACCCATCTTCGGGATCTGCTGGTTAAACAAACCAAGGCCAAAGTTTTCATGACACGGAAAACGGATGTCTTTATCGAATTAAAAGATCGCGCAACTTTTGCGAATGAACACAAAGCCGATATTTTTGTGTCCATTCATATTAATTCTCATCCAAAAAAGACGATAAAGGGACTGGAACTGTATCATTTTGGTGAAGCCAGTGACCCACGGGCACTTGAGGTTGCTGCACGAGAAAACGGCACTCCGCTTGAAGATAATGGACCAGCTTGGCAGTTTATTCTTGCTGACAAACTCCATGACAAAAAAATTGAAGATTCTCAGGAGTTTGCTTGGACCACAAAAAAGGCCCTTGTGACATACCTCAAACCTTTTTATAAAATAAAAGATCATGGGGTAAAAACAGCGCCGTTCTTTGTCCTTCGCATGACAACTATGCCGGCCATTCTGGCTGAAATTGCCTTCATCTCCAACCCAACAGAAGAAAAGCTTCTCAAAAGTTCTACCTATCAAAAACGTATGGCTCAGGGAATCTTTGAGGGTATCAAATCATATATCAGGCCCTTACAAACCGCTTCTCGCTAAGTTCTCCGTTTCAAATCATCCTTTCTTCTGCTAGTGCAGCACCTTTTATTCCAGCAGCCCGTCCGGTAACATCTCTCCATATTTCCTTTTCATCGCCAACGTATTGGTTGTCTCATTTCATCTTTCAAATCAGCCTCCAAAAATCTTATGGCCACAATCAAACTCACAATAGAATACGAAGGTACCGCGTATGCCGGTTGGCAACAACAACCTAACCATCCTACGATTCAGGGTGTTCTTGAAGAAGCTCTTGCCAAGATTACCCACCAACACCTTGCAATCATTGGAGCGGGGAGGACCGATTCAGGGGTTCATGCCTTGGGTCAAGTGGCGAGCTTTCAAACCCACAAATCGTTGGCCAACGCCCAATGGGCCCCAGCACTTAACCGTTACCTCCCCAAAGATATTTCTGTTATCTCCAGCGAACAGGTCCCAAATGATTTCCATGCACGTTTCAGCGCCAAGGGGAAAATGTATGAATATCGAATGACTCTACGACCCTTTCGACCAGCCTTGGACCGCCATCGAACCTGGCATTTCCCTTACCCTCTGGATACGGATGTCATGCGCCAAGCTATTTCACAATTTTTAGGCACCCATGATTTCACATCATTTCGTGGACAACGCTCACAAACCATCAACCCCATTTGCACAATTTCACATCTTTCTCTTCATTCGGAATCACTGTCATTGTTGATCCGTATTGAAGGGGATCGTTTTTTGAAACAAATGGTACGCTCTATCGTAGGAACACTGGTGGAAGTTGGGCAACACAAGCGTAACGGAAATACAATCGAAGAGATCTTGGAATCAAAAAATCGAAGAGCCGCCGGACGTACGGCACCACCCCATGGGCTTTACTTAACTCAGGTATTATACTAACTATTCGCTGTACGCTGAAGTATAAGGGTCAGACACTAATTTACTCCACAAAAACCATTACCCTATTAGGGGGATGGTTCAATCGAAACCACTAAAAGGCACTACCGCAGCCTCTGAATATTCAGGCCAGGGTTCCAGCGTAGATTTTCATGGCGGTGGTGAGAAATTCCAGTGCTTGAGGCTTTTGACGTTGAAAGGAATTTCGACCAATGATCGAACCGAAACCGCCACCATCTCGAATCGCTCGCGCTTCATCAAAAATCTTTTGATCTTCGCCCTTCGCTCCACCTGAAAAGATCACAATTCGTCGACCATCAAATGTACTTTGGACCACATGTCGAATGCGATCAGCTGGTGTACTGATCGGGATTTTCCCAGCTTCATACACTTTCTTAGCGGCAGCTTGTTCTAAGTGAGCGCTGGGGACTTTCACTTTAACAATATGCGCTCCGAGTTGCGCCGCGATTTGCGCGGCATACGCCACGACATCGATTGCCGTCTCTCCTTCTTTACTTAACCCCGAACCACGGGGATAGGACCAGACTACAACAGCAAGACCATAAGATTTGGCCTCTTCGGCAATCTCTCTCAGGTGTTGATACATTTCTTGGCTATGCGCCGATCCTGGGTAAATCGTATACCCCACGGCGCAACACCCCAACCGCAGGGCATCCCTCACACTTCCCGTGATTGCGGAATTCGGATCTTTAGTTTCAAGTAAAGAATCATTGTTATTGAGCTTCAGGATGAGAGGGATTTGACCTGAAAATTCTGCTGCTCCTGCTTCAAGAAACCCTAGCGGAGCCGCATAGGCATTACAACCAGCTTCAATACCCAATTGAAAATGATAATGTGGGTCGTACCCTGAGGTATTGACCGCAAAACTTCTGGCAGGTCCATGTTCAAACCCCTGATCAACTGGGAGGATCACTAAACGTCCAGTTCCTCCTAGCATTCCGTTCATCAGCAACCGTGCAAGATTCATTAATACACCTGGGGAATTCCCATCATAATTTCGCAAAATTTCTTTCACACGAGGTGTCATCACTTCAACTCCTTCCACGAAGCATCTACCAAATTTTTCTATCCAAATATACCAATTAATGATTCGTCTATAGTGTAAAAGAGCCTGGCAGCTAAGACAATATAAAGGGCCAATCTTCCTTCAAAATTTGGCCTACGAATCTACCTCTTCAACTTTCTTTCGAAGAACGATCAATTCCTGTTCCATCGCTTCAAAGCGTTCAGCAATGGGATCCGGAATATTGGTGTGATCCATCGTGGCTTCAGGGAGACGCTCCCCATCGTATTTGACAATGCGTCCAGGATTTCCAACAACAGTGGAATTCGGCGGGACGGACCGCAAGACCACGGCATTGGCACCAACCTTCACATTATCACCAATACAAATACCACCTAACACTTTTGCTCCGGCACCCACGACCACGTGGTTTCCCAACGTTGGATGCCGCTTTCCCCGTTCTTTCCCGGTTCCTCCCAACGTGACTCCCTGAAACAAGGTCACATAATCCCCAATTTCTGTTGTTTCACCAATCACCACTCCCATCCCATGATCAATGAAGAACCCAGCTCCAATGGTTGCGCCTGGATGTATTTCCACCCCTGTCACCCAACGTGCCAATTGAGAAATGAGTCGAGGGAAAAACGGAATGTGGCAACTCCAAAGCCAATGGGAAACCCGATAGGCCAAAAGGGCATGAAACCCCGAATAGGTGAGGAAGACCTCTACGCGGCTTGTGGCAGCTGGATCACGCTCAAACACCGCCTGTAAATCTTTTGCAATTTGCGTCACCTTAGGCATGCATCCACTTTCTCGGACCACCGAAAACCCATTACTGGCCGCCATGTTCTCTCAGGAATTCAAAGACTGAATCAAGCAAACAGCCAAAACTGCTATCCCTTCTGCTCGTCCAATCATCCCAATTCCTTCTCCGCTTTTTACTTTAACATTCACTTGATGGCACTCTACCTGAAGTACTTGAGCCAGACTTTTCTGCATGGAGATCAGAAAAGGGGAAAGCTTTGGAGCCTGGGCGCAGATGACCGTATCCAGATTCACAAGACCATAATTCTTAGCTGTCAAAGTCTGCACCACATTTTCTAACATGAGCAAGCTCGAAAGGTCTTTAAATGCCGGATTGCTGGCGGGATAGCGCGTGCCCAGATCGCCTTCTCCCATGGCACCCAACAGTGCATCACAGACAGCATGTGTTAATGCATCCGCATCAGAATGGCCGTCTAAGCCCTGCGAGTGGGGTATCGTGACCCCGCCTAAAATTAACGCGCGACCTTCGCGCAATGGATGGATATCGTATCCCTGCCCAATTCTCATAGAATGACCTTCAACATGGTGTCCCTCATGAGTCAATTCAAACTCTCAACCTAATCGATGGCATCAAGGATTAGGCTTGCCCCTATTTAAAATAGACTCTCCAAAAATCAGATCATCGGGCCTCGTAATCTTTATATTAAAACAACTTCCCTCCACAACGGAAACCGGATAGCCCATTCGCTCGATCAAGGCCGCATCATCCGTGACTTCCCATTGTTCTTGTTGCGCCCGGTGATGGGCGTCAATCAACCAATCATAACGAAAGGTTTGAGGAGTTTGAATATGCCATAGCTCTTCTCGATTTAAAGTTTCTTGAATCACGTGTTCGGCGTCAACCCGTTTCACGGTGTCATGAATGGGCATAGCCACAACAGCTGCACCAGTTCGTTCTGCATATGAGATACTATTTTCAACGATATGGTCATCGATAAATGGCCGAACGCCATCATGAATCAAGACGAGATCTGGAGGATCGGAAATGGCAAAAAGCGCATTGCGTACCGAATCCTGACGACGTTGCCCACCCGCAACAATTTGAGTGACTTTCTCCAGCCCAAATGGCTTGACAATGTCGCACCAACAATAATCTCTGTCGTTTTCAGGAACGGTGAGGATGATTTCCCGAATGGATTGGATTTGCTGAAGAATATTGAGGGAGAACACGAGAAGAGGAAGACCACCTAAGGTCAGATATTGTTTGCGGGTTGCCGTCCCCATACGGGTCCCTTGGCCAGCGGCAGGGACAACCGCCACCACAGATTTAGACACGCGCCAAACTTAACTCCTCGCATTCTTTTTCTTCTTTGATGCGTGTAAAAATCATTCGACCGGCGCTAGTTTGCAAGACACTCGTCACAATCACATCCACCGTTTTCCCTATCGAGGTTCTGGCATGGTCCACGACCACCATGGTCCCATCATCTAAATACGCCACACCCTGCCCAGATTCTTTGCCTTCTTTTAACACAAAGACACGAATTGTTTCTCCAGGCAGTACTACCGGTTTTAGGGCATTACACAGGTCATTGATATTTAACACTTCCACCCCTTGAATACCCGCAACTTTATTAAGATTAAAATCATTGGTTAGCACTTTCCCATTCATTTGTTTGCCCAATTCAATCAACTTGGTATCAACTTCTTTCACATGAGGGAAATCATCCTCCACCAATTTCACTTGGATATTATTCATCTTTTGAAGCACATTCAGAATATCCAACCCTCGTCGCCCTCTCGCACGCTTTAATCCGTCCGATGAATCTGAAATATGTTGCAATTCTTGCAGAATGAAATGGGGAACAATCAAGGTACCTTCGATAAATCCAGTGTCACATAAATCGGCAATTCGACCATCAATAATCACACTCGTATCCAGCAACTTCAACTTCAACGTCGTATCAGGACTTCCACTGGCCGAATCAGCATCTACCCAACCTTCTTCGCCAAATCGCCGCCCCATGCTTAACCCCCAATAGGGAACGCCTAAAAAGATAATTAATGTGGCTAATAAGGAAAAAACAGAATGTTCAGATCCTCCAATTAATCCAGTCGAAAGGCCAATCAATCCAGCAATCAGAAGACTGACGACCAGCCCGACCCCTCCCCATAACGCCACGGGCAAGGGAACAGCCTGTAAGCGTTGCTCTGCAACAAGAATGCAAATCCCGACTACCACTCCAATAACGGCACCAATTCCCAAAATTTCTGTTTGGCCATCCGAAAGACTCCATCCTAAGGACATGCCTAACATCATCCCAACGACAAGGAACATGGCTCGTAGCACCATACGAGATTCTCCTTCTCTTAGATTTGTGATTCAGACAGAAGACCATCTTCTGTCTTGAGCACTTCACTTCGACGATAAATATTGCACAAATCGTGAATGACTTCAATTCCCATTCAACAATTGCTGCTTTCCTGAGTCCTCATTATGTTGAAAAGATCCGCAATCTCCACCAAAGGGGTAAACGGCTCAAAACGCATTTTGGAAGATTGAGAAAGTGGTGGAATCATCCGTTGGAATATCCATTACCGAGGGTAGGAATTAGTATTATAAGCCTTTCTGCATGAAGGAGCAATCATACGTTGGGAAAACTCTTTGGTTTTAAAAAGGGAACAGAGGCAAGAAGGCTTTCGTGAAAATCAGGCTGGCAGGCATAACCAAGATGTGACGCTTATCACATCACACGGTCTCTTAATTCCAACATCTGTCATCATTGACCCATTAAACTAACGAGCAGAAAACCCAAGGAGATCAAAAATTTGTACTCTTATTATATGTTGAGGGTCTGACTGACCTCAGCGAGTTGCGATTCTAAATAGTCCTGTATCTGAGATAATTGTTCCTGCGACCCGGCTTCAAACCGTAAAACCAGGGCAGGCTGCGTATTAGATGCTCGAATAAGCCCCCAACCGTTCTCAAAGCAGACTCGAACGCCATCAATCGTAATCAATTCTCGAATGGACAATGGCCTTGTGTGCTGATCTTGTGTTCTTGCGATGGCCTGAAGCCGTTGCGTTATCGCCGCCACAAGCTGGAACTTCTGATCATCTGAACAATCCACACGAATTTCCGGAGTGACAACGGTGTCAGGGACATCAGATAAAAGACACGAAAGCGGTTTTTCTTTTTCAACCAGTATTTCAATGAGGCGACATGAAGCATAAATAGCATCATCATAGCCATAATACCGATCAGCAAAAAACACATGACCAGACATTTCTCCCGCCAAGACAGCTTTCTCTTCCTTCATTTTGGCTTTGATAATGGAATGACCCGTTTTCCACATTATGGCACGACCACCTCGCTTGGGAATATCATCATAGAAAACCTTCGAGGCTTTGACTTCAGAGATAAAGGTACTCCCCGGATGCTTATCTAACACATCTCTGGCAAATAGCAGCAACAAGCGATCCCCCCACAAAATCTCGCCATGCTCATCAATCACGCCGATTCTATCTGCATCGCCATCGTACCCAATACCTACATGAGCCTTGATCTCTTTGACCGTACTAACCAAGTCCGCTAGATTTCCCACAACAGTCGGATCTGGATGATGATTCGGAAAATTACCATCCAAATCACAATACAACCCAGTGACCTGACAACCTAATTGTTCAAGTGCTTCTTTGGCTACAAGAGAGGCCGCACCATTTCCACAATCAATCACGACCCGAAGGTGGTCTGCTCGCACAGAGGAGAACTGCCCTTTCAAAAAGGCCAGATACTCTGGAATTATCGTTTCCTCAACAACTGTTCCCATTCCAGAAGCAAATTGTTCATTATCAAAAATTTCCTTTAAACGTTGTATATTTTCGCCGTAAATCGCTTCCTTTCCCACACACATTTTGAAACCATTATATTCTGCCGCATTATGACTACCTGTGATCATAATGCCTCCATCCACGTCACAATGAAACAGGGAAAAATATAACAACGGGGTAGCACACAGCCCCAAATCAACCACATTAACCCCGGTCCCTATCAGCCCAGCGATTAATTGATCTCTGAGGGCCGAGGAGGTTAATCGACCGTCACGCCCAACTGAAATGGTCTGGACACCTCGTTCTTTCGCTAAGGTGCCATACGCTCGCCCAATTTTCTCCACCACATCAGAAGTCAAATCCTTTTCCACAATTCCCCGGATATCATATTCTCGAAAAATACCCATTTTGCGTCCTTTCACCTGCCTACTTCAACCAAGAAACCTAGCGAACGAGTGGCATCCGTCCGAAATCATCCTTCAGTCGCACAATATCGTCCTCACCTAGATAGGGACCATTTTGAATTTCAATTATTTCTAATAGCGCTTGCCCAGGGTTTTCTAATCGATGGGCGGTTTCTTTGGGAATCCCCGTACTCATTCCCGCCTGCAAATCATACACTTCCTCACCGCGAGTCACTCGTGCGGTCCCTGCAATTACCACCCAATGTTCACTTCGTTGATGATGCAGTTGCAATGACAGCCGCTTTCCCGGAACGACTTCGATCCGCTTCACTTTATACCCCTGCCCTTCTTCTAAAACCGTGTAAGCACCCCAAGGACGCTGAACCCTTCGATGCTCCAAATGTTCAGGGGCCTGTTGCTGTTTAAGAAGACTAACAATGGCTTTCACATCTTGGGCTCGATCTTTCGGACAAACGAGGGTGGCATCAGGCGTATCGACAACAACCATATTGTCGAGTCCGATTGTTGCAACCATTCGACGCTCCCCAAACAAAACTGAATTCCGGCTACCGATATCAATAATATTGCCATTCCGCACGTTCCCATCTTTATCAAGAGGAGCAACTTCCTCCAGACTTCCCCAACTCCCCACATCCGACCACCCAAAATCTACTGGTACGACAACACTACGAACCGACTGCTCCATCACGGCATGGTCAATCGACAATGAGGGCATCTTGCCGTACGCTTTTCGAAGAGACGCGGGAAATTCCGGTGTCCCTACATGACGAGCAAGATTGTTCAATATTTTTGACAATTTTGGTTGCTGCAAAGCCAATTCTTCGAGAATACTCGACGCTTTCCAGACAAATATTCCGCTATTCCAAAAATAGTTCTTTGATCGACAATAGCGTTTGGCCGTGGGAAGATTAGGTTTCTCAACAAATTTTGTAACTGAATACCCGACAAACGCTCCTTGAGAGCCTACTTGTTTGCGTGTGTTGGGCTGAATATACCCGTATCCCGTCTCTGGCCTGGAAGGATAAATACCAAATGTCACTAAATGACCTTGTTTCGCTAATTTCGTGGCAAATAGCACGGCCTTCATGAATTTCTTCGAAGCTTTAACCACATGATCAGCAGGAACTACCACCATCACTGCCTCAGGGTCTCGATGTAGAAGTTGTAAGGCGGAGAGGGCAATGGCCGGCGCGGTATTTCGGCCCTCCGGTTCAAGGATAATGTTGTCTGTTAGGTCATCTTTCCAATCATTCAATTGAAGCCGAGTTGGCTCAGCTTGAATTTCATTCGTCACAATCATCATCTGTTTAGCTGAAATATGTTGGATGAGGCGCTCAAAGGTCTGTTGTAACAGGGTCCGTTCTCCGATAATTCGCAATAATTGCTTCGGAAATCGCTCGCGACTCAACGGCCAAAAGCGAGTGCCACTTCCCCCAGCTAAGATGACGCCAAACACATGATCATTCATGATTGATCCTCTGTTGTCTTTACCATGACGATGACTTCTACCCTTTTTTCAAGATCACCTGACAATTCCTAGGCCCTCTATACCCTAATATCGGAACTCTGTTCTCAAAACTCAAAACTCCCCCCTAATATTTCTTTACCGTTTTCTTGCGGCCAAAATCATATCAATAACTTCTCGAACAGCTCCCGCTCCCCCGTTTTTCTGACAAATATAATGGACCCCCTGACGAACCTGGTCGACACAATCCGCTGGAGCAGCGGCATACCCTACTGCCTGCAATGCACCTAGATCATTGACATCGTCCCCCATATAGGCCATTTGGTCAAATGGAATAGCAAATTTTTTAGACAAATGCGTTAAAACGGACACCTTGTCCTTCGACCCTTGAAAGACTTCCGTAATACCTAATTTTTTCGCACGGCGTGTAACAACCTTTGTTTCTTCCCCGGTGATGATAGCCACCATGACACCCTCACCCTGCAATAACTTTATTCCCATTCCATCGCGAGTATTAAATTTCTTCAACTCTTCTCCTGACTCGCTATAATACATCCCAGCATCGGTCAACACCCCATCAACATCCGTCGCAAACAACTTTAGTTCTTTAAACACTTTGTTTGGACTTTTCACAATCCTGAGATGAGTCGGCTTCTTAAACGATTTTGCACTCCGCAGCACTTTTGTCGGTGAATGGCTGGGTTTAACTTTTTTCATAAGAAGACGAGATCCTTTCGGGCAGCTAAATGAGGAAGACCCTCAGAGCATTTCGCCCTTTCACCACTATTTCCCCTAAAACCTGTGCCACAGCCGAATATGTTTCCATTGTTAAGAGACACCTCTTTTATTATTCGTTTGAATTTCCTGACTTGGCTAAATCATTTCTTTAAAAAACTCTCCATGCTGCCGCGAGCTTTCTTGTTTGTCGCCTTTTTTTCCTCTTACTTATCCTCGTGTGGTCGCCACCTGCTTCTCAAGAACTTTTTAATATAGCACTGTGTGGGTTTCGGCCCTCCTGCTTACTATCTCAGCCACCTCCAGGAAATTCTCCAGCGACACCAGCCATTTCTCAACCTTCACCCACACTTAGGATGCCCAAGTAGAATCAATCGGTCTCATCACAGAGGGCGCTTGCAATATTCCGTTTCACTTCTGCTACGGCACAGGTCTCAAAACCATATCTCACGATTTCATATATTGAACCCACAACGAAGACTACAGAAAAAGCTTTAACAAACTTACCCAAGAAGCCAATATATCATGATTTTAGGAAGGGGTTGATGAAAAATAAAGACTTTCCTGAAACGAAATCACAAGGAGGGGGAATGATTCAAGACAACATGTTATTTATACTATTCATGATAAGTGCCAGGGCTTGGATTCAGGCAACAACCTGGGGGACTCCGCAAAACCCCCTGCCAAGAAGAATGAAGGGACTCTCCCTAGATACGGTTAAATAAGGCGTCCCAATTCTTACTGTTTCAACCTATAGCCTTTTTTCTCCATACATTTTCCAATTTCTAGACCTCTCGCCACTGAATCTGCCCACCACTCATTCCCATACCGCTGGTCAACCACCTCACGGCATTCTAACTTTGCAATAGTTGCGTCTTGACCAATTTCATCAATTGCCACCCAAGTTCCTTGCGAACACTCTCCATACGGGTGGCACAATAGGTCTGCGCGGCTCGATCCGTAATCCGGATCTAAATACCCATTCCAAATACTACATCCCCCTAACAAAAAGAACAACGTCAAGGTGAATAGATACATCCCCGGCATAATATCTCCAAGATTCATTGCCTGTTGTTTACCTCTATACTTCATAAGGGCTTCCTTTATTAGCATGCCAATATTCGAAGGTCACGCTATCTATATCGGACAAAGAAAGCCCAGAAAAAAGGGGGCGAAGATCTCAAATCGGAGAAAAATCAAGGACAAATTTCTAAAAAATGGCTTAAATTTGACCACGAACCCAGGCCCAAGTGATCCCTATGTATTCATGGTAAGCGAGTTCGGACAACCGAAGGCCTGAAGCACTAGGAAAAAAATTGCCAGTCGACCAAATGTTTTTTGCAGGCTTCCAACGGCCAGAGGGAGCAGGGATTGGGGAAAGCCCCTGCTTCACAAATAACTTCATTGCCCGTGGCATATGAAACGCACTCGTTACCAGAATAAATGGCTCATCTTCCACAAGATGTCGAATATATAAGGGATGGTCTTTAGTATCACGAGATTCGACTTCTAACACAATATCTGATTTGGCCACGCCTAATTGTTCCGCCACGCGACTCAAGATCGTCGCTTGAGGAGGGCCGTCAAATCCTATTCCTCCCGTCAAGATAATTTTACTGCCAGAGAGGATATGATAGAGACGAATGGCCTCAACCAGCCGAACACGTGAATGATGAGAAATTTGTAGCTGAATGGGCAAAGATGGATCCCCGGTTATCCCACTGGCCAACACCACGATCCACTTCACAGATGACGCATCTATCACCCCATTTTTATATGGCAACACCTCTGCTAACTTCAATGGAGGATATTGTGATTCAAGCGTACCCAAGATTCGCCCCGAGACCCCTTCCATACTACATAGCACAAGGATAACCATACCCATCGCAACTAACACCTTCCCCGTTTTCTGCTTCCGAGAAAAAACCAATACCACCAATCCAAGCATAATAAGCTCGACACAAATTGAAATAGGGAAGAAAAGAGGCGCTAGGAATTTTTTTAGACTAAACATATCAATAAAGTCGCATAACCATGTACAGACAAATCACCAGAACAACCCGTAGGTAATTTACATGATCACATAATTTTAAACAAGATTTTCTCTGCCCTAAACAGTCAGAAAAATGGAGATGAGAAGCGAAAAGAATAATCTAATGGTCGAATGGAAGAATATTGTAACCCATTGTTCGCCAAAATAAAGGAAGGAGCGATTTAACGGGGTATAGGTCGGTCAAATCTTAAGGTAAAGAAACAGGACAGGATCGGAGAACATCTTTAATATGGCGATCAAAATTTTGCCTCGCTGCGTCAAGACTACGTTGGGCAACATGGATATCTTTGAGGAGATTCCCGTGTCGTGATTGATGCGTCACGCAATGAAGCTTTCCCCCGTCAAATCCTCGACGACTCCGTCGGCACCCGTCAAACGTCCGAGGGGAGTGCCTGAGACTGAATTTTGCTTCCTGTAATTGATCATGCTTTTGAACAACGTGGTCTTGAGCTGATTTCAGTAATGAAACGGCTTCGGTACAGGAAAACTCCCATACTTCTGCCCATCCCAATGGCGCCAGAAACGCGACAAAGCCAACCGCAAGAATCCAAATTTTCATAAAAGTCCTTCTTGGGTGAGGAAAGAGAAAGCCACCATAATCAATGAGGGGAAGAACCCTTCTGCCCAACCTAACCCGAGATTCTACCTTCAACAATAACTCAAAAGGGTGGAAAACTAGAGGCGGAAATCTTCAGATTAGGGCGTTGAAATCCCTTCCTTCTCAGATATTCCACCAAGTTAAGAGAACACTAGTTATTTGAGCACAAAGTGCGCTCGGCGATTTTTCTGAAAACAAGGAATAGTCCGCTGCAAGCAAAATGGCTGACTTTTTCCAAGGCTCAGGACTCGTAACCGAGAACCATCCACGTCTAAACTCACAAGATAATTCTTGACGGACGAAGCTCGGCGTTCTCCCAAGATGAGATTGTAGGCTTCAGTGCCACGCTCGTCACAATGCCCCTGAATCACAAGCTCTCGATTGGGATACCGCTTCAAAAGCACCTTAGCATTTTGCTCCAATATAGGGACCGCATCCTGCCGAATCGCCATTTGATCATAATCAAAAAAGATATCTTGTAATGTCCATGGAAGGGTCGTGTCCTCAGCAGATTGAGCAAGGATTTCTTTCGCAACTGAATCCTTGACAGAAGGGAGAACAATCAACGGGGTACTGGGAATATGGGTTATAGTGGGCGTGAGAGGAGAGGGCGGGGCAATTTTTTCTTGTTCCATCGTCGGAACCGTCGAATCATCGATCGTTGAGGCCGGCGCTTCCACTGCGGCCACTTCTTCACCGTGACTCACGACTGATACTTCATGAAGGGAACTACATCCAACCGTCAACATCAATGAGAATGCCAGGATTCCAAAATTTGCTAGTAAGCTTTTCTTCATCTTAAGTATTCAGTTTAAAACCTTGAACAAATTTGGCACTTTTTAGATTTGGTAGAAACGAGCAAACCTCAGAAAATGTGTCGCATAATACAACTTTAGGCACAAGAGTCAATCTCAAGTCAAGGCAATTTCAGTTAGCACCTTGACGGTTTTTTTTTCACATAGGTATGATTTCAGCGCTACTTTTTACATTTCTCTAAACATTTACTCTCTTTCCGCTCCAAGGGCTCACTCCAAAAAATTGAAATGATCGACGTTCAGCATGTCACCAAAAAATATGGCCAGGTCTCCGCCCTGGATGATATCTCTTTTTCGATAAAAAAAGGAGAAATCGTCGCATTTTTGGGCCCAAATGGTGCCGGCAAAACGACCACCATGCGCATTTTAACCGGTTTTATGCCGCCAACATCTGGCACGGTACAAATTTCTGGATTTGATTGCCTAGAAGAACCATGGGAAGTCAAAAAGCATATTGGCTACCTTCCCGAAGCACCTCCGCTCTATTTGGAATTAACCGTCAAGGAATATCTCACGTTTGTCGGACGGATTAAACGCATTAAACCAGAGCAATTACCGAAGCGCATGGAACTTATTATCCAGCAAACCGGCTTGACGGACGTACAAGGACGAGTGATTGGCAATTTGTCCCGAGGCTATCGCCAACGTGTAGGGTTGGCTCAAGCCCTCATTCACAATCCGCCTGTTTTGATTTTGGACGAGCCCACCACAGGATTAGACCCCAACCAGATCATGGAAATTCGCGACCTCATAAAAAGCCTAGCGGGTTCCCATACAATCATCTTGAGTACGCATCTCTTGGCGGAGGCCACAGCCGTCTGTCAAAAAGTCATCATTATCCATCAAGGCCAAATCGTGGCTATTGATACACCAGAACAATTAGGGGCAAAACTCCGCCAGTCTGAAACTCTACGCCTTACGGTTAAACACAATGACCTAGACCTATTGGAAGCACTTGGAAAGATTCCTGGCGTGATACAGGTTTCCCTTGGACCGACGCCCAATTCATATATCGTAGAGACCCATATTGGAGAAGATGTCCGAGAAGAATTGACGAAAATGGTCATTACTCGAGGTGTGGGACTTTTGGAACTCACCACCCAGACCGTGAGCCTTGAAGATGTCTTTAAGGTGCTCACCAGGTCCAACAAACCCATTGGATAAGTACAGAAGAGCGGGATTCCGCAATTTCAGAAAAGCCTGAATCACAGAGCGCCACGATGAACCCTGCTCAGACTATTATTGCTAAGGAATTACGAAGTTTTTTTGTCTCCCCAGTCGTCTACGTCATTGGTGCGATTTTTTTGGCGGTCGTCGGACTCCTTAGTTATCAAGCAGTCGCTAACGCCAGCAACCAAGCACTTCGGCTCATGCAATTACAAAATACTCATGCTCAACTAAATCTCAATGAAATGATCTTTCGGCCACTCTTTCACAGTATAAACCTTATCCTGATGATCATTTTGCCATTGTTGACCATGCGGCTTTTTGCCGAAGAGCGAAAATTACGGACGTTCGAACTTCTCCTCACTTCACCGATTGGTGTGAATGACATCGTTTCCGGAAAATTTCTCAGCGTGATCATTGTCTATTCAGGACTCTTGTCGCTCACGGGCCTCATTCCGCTTACCCTTTCAGCCTACGCCACTTTTGACTGGCACCCAATTTTCCTAGGTTACCTAGCTCTCCTTCTCCAGGGCGCGTTGATGTTAGCCATTGGCCTTTTTGCGTCAGCCTTGACGGAAAACCAGATCATTGCCGCGTTCCTCAGCTTTGGTCTTATCCTAGGGCTGTGGGTACTCGGAGCATTAAGTTCGGCCTTCGGAGACTCAACCCTAGGAAATATTTTGTCCTATCTATCGTTCACCGAACATTATGAACGATTGATTCGGGGACTGTTGAGTATCAAAGATCTCGTGTACTACATATCGGGGGTCGCCTTTATGTGGTTTGCCGCCCACCAAGCTATTGACGCCTATCGATGGAAATAACGCGGGTCGCCACTCTACTGGGAGCAGCAGGGCTGTTACTCGCATTGGGAGGCTTCAGCCTTCCCCTCCTAGTCCCAGAAGCAGAGAACACATCTTCTATCGTACTGGGAATTGGAACCCTGTGCTTACTCAGTTTCGTTGGCATTCATTTTCAAGAACTCGTCAGGGGATCGCGGAAACGCTCCACTCGACTTGGCGCACAGAGTATTCTCGCCATTTTCTTGGCTGGCCTTGCTGTGGGATTAACTAACCACCTCGCCAACAAACATGCCCCAGAATGGGATTTTTCAGAAACCAAAAATTTCACATTAAGCAGGCAAACCTATCAAGTCCTTCGTGCCCTCCCACGAGAAGTCAACATCCAAGTCTTTACACGCGAAGGTAGTCCAGGATATGGAGCATACCAAGACCTCTTGACCACCTATGACAAAGAAAGCTCTCTGCTCACGGTGGAATTCATTGATCCAGAACGACACCCCGATAAAGCCAAATCCTATCAAGTTACACGTATTGATACCGCCGTTATTGAAAGCGGTCCTCAACAGATTTACCTGCAACGCGCATCCGAAGCGGATGTAACCAATGCTCTTCTTCGAGTCACACGAGATATCAAAAAAGGCATTGCGTTTACCACGGGGCATTCAGAAAAAAGCCTAGCCGATACGGAAACACCTGGATTGTCACGTGCAGCTGATGCTCTGAACAAGCAAGGCTATAAGGTCGACACTATTGATTGGAAAAATATTCATTCCAGTCAGGCTTCATTAGTGGTAATTCCCTCCCCAACACAATCGCTTATTCATGAAGACGTCGGTCAAATTTCTCAATTCCTCCGTAATGGCGGACGACTCCTCGTCCTGCATGATCCCAGCAGTCAAGATTCTTTGGATCCCCTCCTCTCGCAATGGGGAATTCAATTGGGTACAGGTATCCTTGCCGATGAACAAGACCGTTTAGGCCGAGGCAGTCCAACGGCATTAATGGTCCGGACCTTCACCACGCACGATATTACCGAAAATTTCACCACGCCCATTATCTTTCCGGTTTCCCGATCGGTCACCTTTGATGCCGCTCAAGGAAAAGATTGGGATTTTGAGCCATTGGCCCACACCTCTCCAAAAAGTTGGGAAGAAACCACGCTCACCAAGACAGAACCGGTCTTTGATGAAGGCCTCGACCCGAAAGGCCCCTTTGCAATCGCAGCCGCCCTCACGTCCAAACGTGTGGGACCAGACCAGAAACCGGAGTCCGCCATCGTCATCGTTGGTAACGCCGCGTTTGCCACCAATGGGTGGCTCACGTATCCTGGCAACACAGATTTTTTCTTACAGACAGTGGCGTGGCTGGCAAAAGAAGAGGCTCTCGTCTCTATCACGCCCAAAGAACCTGCGTTTCACCCATTTGTACCCAATCCGTCACAAGAACAAGCCCTCGTCTTTTTTCAAGTATTATTCCTTCCACTGCTCACATTATTTATAGGCCTCTCTGTATGGAAAAAGCGCCGAAGCCTCTAACATGCTGAACAATCCGGTTCGTATTACCATCGTGTTAGCACTCCTTGTGCTCGGGTTAGGAGGCTATATCCTGTTTGTCGATATTCCGCAAACCCGTCAATTAACAAAACAAGAGACACAGGAACGACAACTCCTTCCGTTTGATTATCAAGAGATCACCACGATCACCTGGTCCACCGACACCGAAACGATACAATTTGAGCGTGACCAATCATTTCGATGGACCATCACCAAACCTATGCGATTTCCCGCAGACAACCAAGAAGTCCGACGAATATTACGCGCACTCACCATCGGAAAAATTAAACGAACGATTGAAGATGGACCTACCACGTTAGAGAAGTATGGATTACAGCCGCCCTACCTCACTCTGACACTCACCACGCCGACCATCACGCAAGAACTCGCCCTGGGCGATCGCGGCCCCTTTGCCCCCTCCTTGTATGTCCAAACAAAAGAAGATAACCACGTTGTCCTGACGACCCTGGATGTGATGACCTTTGCACAAAAAACCTTGCCAGATTTTCGACTGAAAGACCTGCTATTTTTTGAACGCGAACGTGTCCAAGAAGTGCATATTCAGCAAGCCGACTCGACAATGGTCATGGCACGAGCCGCCGGAGTCCATAGTCTCTCCCCAAATTGGATGTTCACCAGTCCCATGAAAGCCCCTGCCGATAAAATTATCGTCGGAACTCTGTTGATGGATTTAAGCGGACTCAAAGCCACAGGGTTCGTGGATGCCGAAGAAGAAAAACAACGAATTCTCAACCAACCAGATCGCACTCATGTCGGGATCACCTTATTAGAAGGACCCAGGACTCATTACGTCAGTCTGTATCAATTTCAAGATGCAGAAAAAGCCTACGCCATCACCTCCCGCAAAGGTCCACTCTATGAGATTTCTCCAAACATCTTAAAGCCTATTACTAGAGATGCCTTCTATTTTCAAGATAAACGATTATTCGGCATGGAAATGAACGATGTGGTGATGTTGGAAGTGACCACGCCAAAAGAACCATACGTGCTCATCAAGCAACATGATGACTGGGTCCTAGACAACACACCCAATGCCATGTTGAATCAAGAAGTGATCAACCTGTTCGTCAGTCGCGTAGTTGACCTCCCGACCGAGATCGCACATCCCGAGGGGTCCACCACATCCAGTCAAACGGGATTAGACTCACCGACCGCTACCATCCGTGGAAAAAATCGCCAGGGAAAATTGGCTGGGGAATTAGTGCTAGGCAAACGTGAAAAGGGGCTCGTGTTTGCGAGAGGGGCCGGGCACAAAGGGCTCTATCAAGTTCGTTCAACCATTCTGAATCAAATCCCTACGAAGACACAACTCACCCAATAATTCTATTCCATCTCAAAAAACCATGGATGGTCTACTGTTGGGAATTCCTTGATCAAACCAGGTTCATAAACAGATCGCATTTTCACTGACAATCACAAACATTTACCTGGCATTTCCCGTTCTCGGAAAAATAACGATACCATCATTGATGGGGAATTGGGGGGAGAGTTGATCTGTCAACAAAAGATTTGCCTCCTAATTCGGCAAGACCGCATCGTAACGCTGGTGGCTGCTGAATACCGAATTGGGCGCCTGCCACAAAACGACGTTGTGATTAGCGATACGAATGTGTCAAAACAGCATACAAAACTGCCTTTTTTAGATGGCGCTTGGCAGATTGAGGACCTTGGTTTCAGCACTGGCGTTTACGTTAACAATGAGCTGGTTGAATTAACAAAGTTGGCACATCACGATAGGATTTCGCTGGGGCGCTGTGAGTTCGTATTCGAGCAAACCTAGCCGCGTTTGCGCTCCATCAGCTCATATCGAATTCGTCGTAGTACATCAGGGTCAGAGAAAAGTGTGCCATGCTGTTGGTTAATCGGATGTATTTCAGAACTGCCTAGCACCGCACTGCGTTCCGTCACAATGCCATCCCCGTGCGTTTCGTAAAATGAATCCTTGAGTATGATTTTGCCCTTCTCATAACGTACCGTAATTTTATCCAGGGTTTTTTGCCCATAGCCGAATATACAGGTGGTTTTCATATCCGATGGGTGCATGGAAAGTTCGCCTTGAAATTGCAAAGCAGCCTCCAAACCAGGACGAAATTGCGGCTCGAGCCACTCGGGATGAGTAAGCGGCGAAAATGGGTTGCCGTCTTCGAACGTTGCTACCGGGAAGCTGGGTAGCAGTTGGTAAAATGAGTCAAACGTCAGCGCAACATTGGAAACTCTAGTACTGGCCAATCGTTGTGGTAAGCTCGTTCCGTCACCAAGAACTACCGTTAGCGCGGACACGGATCCCTGGTGGGGGGTGCCGAGAAAGATACAGCGTTCACAAGCATCTGCCCCATCCGCATGGTTCAACATCGCCCGAGCTACCAGCCCGCCCATGGAATGAGCGATGACGGTGACCTTCTCAGTGGAATTTTCTCGAGATGCGCGCCAGTTTCCGATGGCCGACAACAACTGCCGCGCACTGGCGCGATTGTCTTGACGCCAATCATAGGGAAATTCCATGAGATCAACACCGGGTTGGTAACCTAATTCATCGGTAAGGTATTTGATCGCCCAGGCAAAAGAATCACTTCGCGCAAGCCCAGGCAACATCGCGGGCTCACGTACGATTTGACCCACCCTGAGTGGTTGGGTCCAGTCCTGCAGCAGACTTTTTTCCGAAGCCCTCAACAGCCAGCGCAGGTTCGGCCACAACTTGGTCTCGTCTATCCACAGCTCGGAACCAGCGAAACCTGGAATCACGACAACCGGCTGTCTGACTTGTCCAGATCCAGCCTTCGGCAAACGATCCGCAGTGAAACGGATCACTGCACGCCCAATCCGCACAATGTCACCAGTGCTCAGCCTGACTGGCCGATCAACCGCCACACCATTTAGTCGACAACCATTGGTGGAACTCAAATCAACCAGCGCAAAGCTTCCGTCGCGCCATGCCAATTGCGCGTGTTTTAGGGAGGCGCGCGGGTCGGACAGAGCAATATCATTGTCTGCACCTCGCCCAACGGAATAGTTGCGATTGTCGAGGGTCATACTGCTGACTTGATCATCTTCACTCACGGTGATGCGACTGCGACTTTCGTGCACGATCACTCGCAGTACTGGCGATGATCCGGATTCCCCAGACAACATGGTCTGATCTGCAACAATAGTGTCCAGTTTTTGGATCACAGTCGCTGCATTTTCCTCCACCTGTGGCAACGGGATCTCCGCAGACCAACCCAAGCCCTCCAGCGCCGAGTCACTTGCATCGATCAAACGCAAGCTGTAGGTGCCAACCCGAACATTATCGTCAGTGGTGAGCACCACCGGCTCAGCAGTTACGGGGGAGTCATTCAAAAACGTACCGTTAGTAGAGCCGAGATCTCGAATCGTCACCATCTGCTCGGACACTACAAACTCCGCATGCCGCCTGGATACCTCTTCAGCGCTCAAGCCAATCGCACAATCAGAACCCCGGCCAACCGAAACACGTTCGGCGCCAAGTTCATAAATGTAGTGGTGATTTTGCGGTGTAGTGACGAGTATGTTTTTGCTAATCAAGGCAATCGTGTCCCACTGCTTCGTGCCATCACAGAAAATTCATGAAGATCTAAGCATATCTGGTTGGCGGAAGGAAATAGGGCCAACTAGTGTGGTTTCCCAGGAATATCTTTCCGTTCTGCGAGTCTTTGCGGATGCTCGTGAAGGCGTCGCCGCGCTGACAGATCGGGTTCCTTTCCAGCGGAGCCAACGCAGATCCATCGCCCGCAAAGGTTGCCTCTCGTGAGTACTTGTGCAGCCCCGATCCTGCGTGGCGACTCGTCACCATATTTTTAAGTTGTTCACTAACTATCCAAGGGTGCCCAAGCGGTCTCCTGTGATGCCGAGTCTCGGCTCGGCGTCCGACCCACTTTTGTTTCAGCAAAAGTGCGCAAAACCATTGCCGCCCCGACTGGCAATATCGAATGAGACGGACGCAAACCTTTGGACCGCGGACCAACTCGCTGCGCTCAAACAAGGCCCGCTGGACATTACGAGCGTTCGACCCAGGGTCCAGCCGGCAGGCGTCGGATAAAGTGAAGAATTAAAGTTTTATGTAGGTTATGTAATTAATGATCGGAGATGCAGGGTTTCTTCTCAATAAAACAGAACATGATTGGAATTCCCTGGCCTTGTGGCATGACCGAGCAGTGCAGCCGACCTCGGAGAAAAGGTGCGCATTATTTGAGCCTAGCGAGTTTGCGCGCCGGCGAAGTTGGCGAACCGTACAGGGCACCCGAAAGGCCAGACCACGGCCAACATGGTTTTGGGTTCTTTGGCCTCCAGAACAAAGCTTACGCCCTTCGGGACCCGCCAAGCAAAAAGCTCTTCCGCGGGGACGAACCCCAGCAACACCAAATATTTATGTGACACCAAAGCTGAATAAAAGATCGATATTTAAAAGACTGTACAATTCTGTTTCAAATTGACTGGGGTAGAGGGGTCTGTTACCTTTTCACTCAACCTCAATTACTATCCCAAATCTCAGAAAAAAAGGAGTCGTTTGTGACCACTATTGGTGCTGCCCAATTACCAGAACAGCTTCGTCAAAAGGCCGATCAACTTCGCATTCATAGCATTCGGGCCACGACCCAAGCAGGAAATGGCCACCCAACCAGTTGTTGCTCGGCCGCCGATATCGTCGCGACTCTCTTCTTTTCCGTGATGCGATACGATCCAAAGAATCCTCGAAACCCAGACAATGATCGGTTTGTCCTTTCAAAAGGCCATGCTGCCCCGCTGCTCTACGCCGCATGGGCTGAAGCCGGGTTATTTAATCCTAAAGAATTACTTGAACTTCGTACATTAGAATCCGATCTCGAAGGACATCCCACGCCACGCCTCTCATTCGTGGATATGGCCACTGGCTCGCTCGGTCAAGGCCTTTCCGTGGGCATCGGCATCGCGCTCAATAATAAATATTTGGATAAGACATCGGCTCGAACCTATGTCGTGTTAGGCGATGGAGAATCGGTAGAAGGCTCGGTTTGGGAAGCGGCCGATGTCGCTAGGCAAGCGCAACTCGACAACCTGTGCGCCATTATCGATATTAATCGACTTGGACAATCAGACCCGACCATGTTGGAACATAACATAGAAGCCTACAAGGCCCGTTGGGAAGGCTTTGGCTGGCATACTATCTGTGTCGATGGCCATAACCATGCGGAGTTGCTTGAGGCCTTTGCTCAAGCCCGTCAAACGACCCAGAAGCCAACAATGATTCTAGCAAAAACCTTTAAAGGCAAAGGAATTCCCTTTGCCGAAAACCATCCGACTTGGCATGGAAAACCTTTAAACACAGAACAAGCCGAGGAAGTCATTGCGTTATTGAACCAGTCCCTGTCTTCTCCAGCTCCTGCTCTCTCTATCGCCCCACCAACCCCGGTGCAACGTGCGAACAGTTCAGGAAAATCCCTTCCAGCCCCACCTTATGGGCCAACAGATTCCGTGGCGACTCGGGAAGCATTTGGTGTGGCGCTAGCTGAACTTGGAGAAGTTAATTCGTTGGTGGTGGGACTAGATGCGGATGTCAAAAATTCAACCTATACCGATAAATTTGGCAAGCGGTTTCCTGAACGATTCTTTGAGAACTTCATTGCTGAACAAAATATGATCGGGGCCGCTGCTGGTCTTGCGGCCTGCGGGAAGATTCCGTTTGCCGCGACGTTCGCCGCCTTTTTCACACGAGCGTACGATTTTATTCGCATGGCCGCGATCAGCCAATCAAATATCAAACTCATGGGGTCGCATGTGGGCGTCAGCATAGGGGAGGACGGGCCCTCGCAAATGGGCCTGGAAGATTTAGCCATGATGGCCGCTCAGCCTGGCGTGGTGGTCTTGTATCCTTCAGATGGGATGTGTGCCTATCGGCTCGTAGAAACCATGGCCAACTATACAGGCATGGTCTACATGCGGACAGGACGGCCAAAGACTCCCATTCTCTACGACCAAAATGAGACCTTCACGATTGGTGGATCCAAAGTCCTTCGCCAAAGTGAGAAGGACCAATTGACGATTGTGGCGGCTGGCGTCACTCTATTTGAAGCTCTGAAAGCCTATGATGAATTATACAAATCGGGAGTTACCGTTCGCATCATTGATCTGTACAGCATTGCCCCCATTGATGTCGATACCCTCCAACAAGCTGCGAAAGCCACAAACAATTTGGTCTTAACCGTGGAGGATCATTATCTCCACGGAGGCCTTGGTGATGCAGTTCTGAGTGCCCTGTCCACCGAAGGGGTATGCCTCCATAAAATGGGAATCCAAGAAATTGCCCATAGCGGCAAGCCTGCACAACTCCTCGATCGTTATGGTATTAGCGCGCGCGCCATCATTGAAAAAGTGAAACTACTGGTGAAATGATGACAGACAATGGCTTCGCAATCCAGCATTGACTCTCTGCCACTTTTTGCCTGCCTTTCTGAAAAGGACAGACAGGAATTAGCCAAACACGCAGTAGAAGTCCCTATCCAAAAGGGGCAATTCATCTTTCGAGAAGGAGATCCGGCTGACTGGTTTCATATTGTCCAACACGGCAATGTGAAATGCGTCAAATCCAATCCTGAAGGACGCGAGGTGACGCTCAAGGTCCTCATGCCGGGCGATCTCTTCTGTTGTGAAGCTTCAGCATTTTCTGGAGACTCCCATCCCGGCTGCGCTCAATCGATGGGTGACGGGACTGTTCTCAAAATTCACCGCACAGCCATGTTAGACATTATCCAACGAAATCCTGAGGCCGCCGTCAGCATTATCAATTATTTAAGTCAAAGGCTTCGAGAATCACAGGATAATGCCAAAGGTTTTGCCTTAGACCGAGCCGAACAACGCGTCGCGGCCCTCCTGGTGAACCTCGCTGAGCGTTCCGGCATTCAAGAAGACAAAGGCCTTCGCATTTCCGTTCGCCTCACCCATCAAGACCTGGCCGATATGGCTGGACTGACCAAAGAAACCACGAGCCGCATTCTCAGCCGATTCAAAAAAATTCAAATTATTGCTGGGCATGGAAAACAGCTCCTGATTCTCAATCTCCCACACCTCCAAGAAATGGCGCCTCACGCGTTACCATAGAGGCGCTTCGTTCAAACCCCCACTTTCCCTCCGTTTTCAGGCAGCAATATCCTCATTTCTCTCATTTTAATGATCTATGTCATTGTTTCTTAGGAACATATCTCTATGATAACTCCTAACAAGGCACGTAAAATTTTATCACAGCAGACAGAACGGAGAAGGAGAGTACAATTCATGATCACGAATATTGTATTGATGAGAACAAATCAAATGACCGTCACAAGCTTGTTCATAGCTGTTGCTCTTCTGGGCCTTACCCCCACGATATGGGCCACAGACATGCCAACGGTTCAAGCCACACTCACCACCCTGCCAGAAGTCCCTGCCCCCATTACCAGGAAACAGCCCGCCAAGGTCGTTGTAAATGTTGAGGCCAAAGAATATGTGGGAACCTTAGCCGATGACGTGCAATATAAATTTTGGAGTTTTAACGGGACTGTGCCCGGCCCCATGATTCGCGTACGCGTCGGGGATACCGTTGAACTTCATCTGAAAAATCATGCAGAGAATACGTTCCCACACAATATGGATTTGCATGCCGTGAATGGGCCTGGCGGAGGTGCCGGAGCAAATTTAACGGCCCCTGGACAGGAAGGAGTCTTTTCCTTCCAGGCGTTAACTCCTGGCTTGTTCATCTACCACTGTGCCTCACCTGTGCCGAACATCCCCGCCCACATCGCCAATGGCATGTATGGATTGGTTCTTGTCGATCCAACAGAAGGGTTACCAGCTGTTGATCATGAATATGCCATATTAGAGAGCGAATTCTACACGATGCCCAGCAAAGACAAGGGGGTCATGGAATTATCCATGGAAAAAGGCTTGGGGGAACATCCAGACCATGTGGTGTTTAACGGCAAAGCCGGGGCATTAATGGGAGAAGAACTTCAGGCTAAAGCTGGAGAAACAGTCAGACTCTTTGTGGGCAACATTGGCCCAAACGGCACATCGTCCTTTCACATCATCGGGGAAATTTTTGACAAAGTCTATGTTGAAGGAGCCATTGGCGGAACCGTGAATCAAAACGTACAAACGACACTTATCCCTTCAGCGGGTGCTGCGATTGTTGAATTCAAAGTCGATGTACCCGGAGCCTATCTGTTAGTCGACCATAGTATTTTCCGGGTGGCCAAAGGAGCGATAGGCATTCTTTCGGTAGCAGGAGAAGAGAATACCACGATCTTCAATGCGATGAATCCCACGCCTTAAGAGTTCTTGTTCACCCGAAGCGGGCGGAAAAGCCAAAAGGCCTCTCCGCCCGCTTCATCTTTTTCCTCTCGATGATTAGGCCAATCAAACCTGTCCTCACGTTGGGTTCGGTGCCATAAAGACTAACACCCGAAGTCGATGTTCAGTGTGATTGACCACACCATGCTCCTCACCTGCTGGAGCCATGGTCCCCTGCCCTTCTTCTAAAATCTGGCTTTCCGCTCCTACCTGAAACGTCCCCTGCCCCTCTAAGACAAAATACAATTTATCCTGATCTCCATGGGCATGGGCTTTTTGAAATTGGCTCGGCTCAAAGCAATAGATATCACAAAAAAATCTAGGGGTTTCAAACACATTCAGCTTCTTCATTTTTTCTTCGGCAAAGGTCTGATAATCCTTTAACTGTACGATTTTCATTAACTCGTCTCCTTTCATCCATCAATCCAACAATATTATTCAAAATCCAATAAAATTAGAAGAAAATGTCTCATAATCTCCAGCCTCATTATATTTTACCTTGAAGCCGCCTAGGCCTAGTCTGATATGATGAGGAGCGATGTAAGCCTATGAGCATGGAAGATGTTACCTGATCGAGCTTCATTCATTCGAGAGCTAATCTCCTAGCCACGAAATTAGGATAAACTCCATTGAATCATTCAACCACGGCTCCAAATCCCCTCATTGCTTGAGATTACAGACACCATGGATACGAACGGCACCTTCACATTTACAATCGGCGATCCAATACGGTTGAAGGGCTTCAGTGATGGGGCTGCCGTTCCCTGGTCTCAGGAGGAAGGCGTACAAAAGCAAATAAAGGACGAAATAGAAGAGATGTTTGATGTGTTCAGCGATAGAACGTACCCATATGACGATTATTACAAATATGTGGAGACAGGCTTTTTACGAGGCGTAGCAGAAGCAAAAACTCTCAACGAAGCTGCGGCAAACTGGGCTGGGCTCAAAGTGGTCGCTGAGCTGAGTGCATTATATAGACTGGACCTTGAACAGGATGTTGGAAAAATTACCGCATCGTATGTTGCCGTACTGAAGGACCATCCCTCGGCTTTAGTATTACTAGCTAAAACTGGTGTTAGTATTGATATTGAAAAGAAACCGGAATTGGCCACTTCCGATCATCAGGCCCATGAGGCAAAAGGGCCACGAGATTCCTAATTTCCTGAAAGGATCAGCATGAAAGCACACAATACCCCTTTAAAACTTATGCTAAGCCTTGCCCTCCTGTTTAGCTTTTTGAGTTGGTCCAATGCCGCCTTCAGTGCCCTTCAAGGCGAATTCGAGATGATGGAAGGAGAACCCTCCCTCCATGAATCAGGGAAGGTGATCTTACTTGAATTCGCTGATTTCTATTGCCCGCATTGCCATATGTTTGAGCGCGTGGTGGTGACCAAACTCCAAAACGAATTCGGCGAAAAATTTGAGTCCCGCATGATCGGATTTCCTGTGATGCCTGGAAAATTACCCACAGCTTTTGAAATGTACAATCAGGCCGTGGCCATGGGTAAAGGCCAAAAGATGAAAGAAACCCTCTTTCAATCCATTCATGAGAAAGACATTCAAATCTTTGATAAGACTATGCGTACGTTGGTGCTCAAAGAGGTGGGACTGGACAGGACAGAATTTGAAGCAGGCTTGGCCAGTGGAAAACCGTTTCAAACGTTAGGCAAAGGAAAAGCATGGGGAGAACGCATCAAAGTCACCCATACCCCCACCGTGGTCCTGGATGGGAACATTCGAATCAAAAACCTCAACTTCGATAATCTCAAGATGGTGATCCAAAGCATTTTAGACGAAGACAAGAAATCGTAGCGAGCATTATTCAAATATTAGCTATTTCATACATGAAGGAGAGCCCCATGGGACGTAAAAAATCAGATGGTGAATTTTTCCCAGAAATGAGCGAAATTTTAGAAGGCATGCAAGAGCTCATGTGCGACGAAGATGGCAATCCATTGTCTCCTGACCATCCGCAATACAAAAAATTCGCCGGGCTGATGGAAAACATCGCCGAGCGCGCCCAGAAGAAGAATCAAAAGAATCCTTCAATTTCTGGACATCAGGGAACCGCATAGCCGGGCATTCGCTATTTTCCTTTTGTTTTTCCTGAAGAGGGCATGTCCTTCCTCAACATGAGAAAGCCATCTTTTTATGGAAATGGATCTGAATAGTTTAGAAAGAATTAAGACGTTCATGGAGTTTATCCAACTAGCCAAACAAGACAGCGTCGAACTGTCTTTTTTAAGTACGCCCACCGAACATGGTGACAACATTAACGTGATGGCTAACATCAACGGACAACGGGTCAGCCATGGAATGGTATTTTGGGACGTGAATTTACTTCAAGAACGAGGGTTGGTCGATACTCTAGACGAAGAAGATAAAGCGCTGGGTCTCAACATCACGGATGGTATCGTTGAAGATACCGAAAAGATTCTCGCGTTTGTCAGTACCCAAATGGGGAAATCAATTTCTCCATAACGGTAGGTCAGTATTTTTTAATCGGCCTTGCTCTGTCTCTTCTCGTTCGCTTCAAATCCTTCCTCGACCTTAACCGAAAATTTTCATGGTGAAGTTTCGACAACTAGTCGATCGGCTTTTGTAATCTTCAAGCCAATTTGTTATATCTTGTTCCACAAGAGCCCAACCCACGCTGCTGGTGGGAATTTTGGCGTCCATCTAACTAGTGAAAACAAGGGCACATCTACCTGCCGCTGACCTCCTTTCCATCCATTTCATCTAACCACTAAGGAGAACAGGCCATGGCTGAAGAAGACAATGCGGGGAAAATGCCTCCAACTATTAGCGAGTACATGGCCAGAAATGTCAAAACCATTTCGGTGGATGCCTCACTCAAAGAACTGAGCCAATCGTTTATTGACCAAGGGGTGAGTGCCTTACTTGTGACCGATGGAGACGATTACGTTGGGATTGTTTCCGATAAACGGCTGACGAGGGAAGGCGTGGCAAAAGGCCTCAATATGGAAACCACTACGGTGAGAGCCATTATGAGATCAGAGATGCTTCTTATCGAGAGTGATCAGCCTGTTCGTGAGGCACAGGCCATGATGAAAGCCAATGGGGTTCGTCATCTGGTAGTGAAAGAAGCAGGAAACATTGTGGGAATTGTCACGATCAGCGATCTCATCCGATATTTTTCTGATTTTTTCGAGGGTTAACTTCCAATTCAAAACTTCGCCTGTCACATTAATATGTGCGTTTTAGCACATTCCTTCAAGAGCGGTTTCATTTAAAAACAAAATCTCGCTTACAATCAGCCTTTCTCAATTTTAAAAAACATCATAATATCAACTTCTTCCTATGTCTTTGCTTGAGAAATTTTGGGCAATGAATAGGTACGAGATTTGCTCTATTTTTTCCCGAGTTTCAAGCAATTGAGTCTACCCTCCTAGTTCCCTCCCTTGCTTTTAGCTACCACTTTATAAATTAGGAAGTCATAAATATCGATGGATTTTATTGGAAAAAAAATTAAAGGGTTCCTTTCGGATATGAACCCATGGCCAAGAATCCGGATCATGGGAACCAACCTGGCCCAGGACACCTTGGCTGGAATCACGGTCGCCTTTATTGCCCTTCCATTGGCTTTAGGCTTTGGTGTGGCATCCGGGCTTGGCGCTATTACGGGTATGTGGGGGGCTATTGCCGGAGGGTTCGTCGGCGGCCTATTTGGTGGATCAAACGTTGGCGTCAGCGGCCCGACTGGCCCAAAAACCGTTCAGCTCGCCGTCGTTATGCACGATCACATGTTGGCCAATGGCCAACCTGATCTGAGCTTTGCCTTTGGATGTGTGTTTTTGAGCGGCGTGATCATGCTCATCCTGGCGGCCATGGGTGTCGGGAAATTCATCTATCTCACCCCCTATTCCGTCATATCCGGGTTTATGTGTGGCATTGGTGCCATTGTCATCATTATCGAATTAAACCCCTTTTTAGGCCTTCCCACTCTCTCATCCGTTCGGGAAGCCTTACTGTCCATTCCTAACTCTCTCATGAATGCTCATCTTAACGCACTCATGATTTCACTCATCACCTTGGGTACGATTCTTATTTGGCCCAAGATCACCAAAATCATCTGGCTCCCAGCCCCTTTAATAGGGCTTGCCGTTGGGACAATCGTGGCCAATCTCTTAGGACTGGAAATTGACTATATTCCTGAGGTCCCGACGGGTCTGCCAGATCTCTACCTCCCACCAATCAGCCAACTCTATGACATGCTCCCCCCAGCCGCCGCCCTGGCCGGCTTGGCCATCTACGATTCTCTCCTCACCTGCGTCGTCATTGATCAAATGAGCAATGATGAACGCCATAACAGCGATCAGGAAATTTGGGGACAGGGCCTAGCCAATATGGCAGCAGGCTTGATCGGAGGGCTGACGACGGCCACCGCCACGATGCGGAGCATTGCCAATATTCAATGTGGGGCACGGACGATCCTCTCAACCATCGTCCATGGGTGCGTACTCCTCGCCCTCGTCTTAGGGTTAGCCCCTCTAGCCTCATATATTCCTATGGGCTGTCTCGCGGCCATTCTCTTTAAGGTTGGCTACGACATCCTAGACTTCCGTGTCTTCCCTATTCTGCATCGCATCCCTACACCAGCCAAAATTACCTTCTGGACCGTGTTCCTTCTCACGGTGTGGGAAGACTTACTGGTGGCCGTGGGCGTGGGGTTGGCCATTGCCTTCTTTCTGTTTGTCCGAGACATGAGCGAAATGTGGAAACCGCAAGTGATGGGCCTTGAAGAGAGCCAGAAGCCAGGGCATGAACGCGTTCCGAAACATTTGAGAAAGCTCATTGCGGTCCTTGAACCAAATGGCCCCATGTTTTTTGGTATTGCCGACACACTTTACCGTCAAGTCGATAAGCTCACAGATTATCAGGTTCTCATTATTTCGCTCATTCATGTTCCCATGGTCGATCTGTCCGGAGCTTTTGCACTTGAGGACATGGCGCATAATGCTCAAAAGAATGGAACCAAAGTCCTCATTAAAGGGATGAACCCAGCCGTCCGTCGCACCCTGAGTGAATTAAGTGTGATATCCAATATCGGGGAACAGAATTTTGCGGAAAGTTTTGAAGCGGCTTTAGACGAAGGTATCGATTACATCGGCGAACAATTCCTTGGCCGGGACATCGGTCCCAAAAGTGCCTGACGGAAGTCAGCTTTTCTAGCTTTCGTGATAAACCTTCTCCTCTTGCCCCGTGGATCAACCCTGTAACACCTTCCCACAGGCCCCAAACAATATAATAGATCCACACGATTTGGCATTTCCGCACAATCAGTGGAGGATCGCTCCATTTTTCTCAAGGAATTTCCCCAATTCCCCTGCCTTCCTGCACATCCTCTCGACCCTGCTTGTCATACCCCTCATTACGTTCCCATCATTGAGAACGAGGTGGAAATAGACCAAGCCATATCATTCAACAACCAGTAACCTAGACTTTATTCTTCGGAGTCCTTAATATTGGACTATCGAAGCATCGAAACAATACGGAACGACAATGAGTAAACTTTACGACGCTCTTCAATCAGCTCAGAGAGAACGCTTGGCAGCCACCAAAGACCTGAACAAGGAACCAGCGCCTTCCCCATTGCCTCCCCAATCAAGTAACCGCTCCGTATCTATTCAGAAGTTTCATGAAGAATCTGAGCTACGAGCTTTAGCCCAGAGCCTTACAACAAGTCTTCCAAACTCTAACCAAAACGTGATTCAGTTTATTGGTTCGAGGGCTGGAGAAGGCACTTCTACCCTCATTCGAGAATTTGCCTTGATGGTTTCAGGGCAAACTAGCAAGCCCGTACTTCTCATTGACGCTGACCTCAAGCAACCCTCTCAGGCTCAAGCATTTGGGCTTGCAACGAGTCCTCTATTAGATTTTATACTCAAAGATGGGCCATCCCTTGAGGGGACCACATCCCATCCTGAACAATCAAACTTATTTCTGGCTACGTTGCCTTCTCAATTTTTTCGGTCTCTTACCGAGCGAAGTTTTTTTCATTCTTCTGATATGTGGAAAGCCTTGCGGCGCCAGTTTTCGCTCATCCTGATTGATTCTTGCCCAGCCAGTGTCTCAGCAGACAGTCTTGCTCTTTGTGAATCGGTGAATGGGGTCGTCCTCGTGGTTGCGGGCGAATCGACCCGGTCCGCCGTAACACAGAACGTAAAAAAACAGATTCTTCGTCGAGAAGGGAATATCCTTGGTATTGTCTATACCAAGAGGAAGTTTCATATTCCAAAATCTATTCACAAACTCCTTTAGCAATCTCACACACGGACTTGCTAAACGGTATGAATGGCCTAAGCCATTAGAACCAAATACATTGGCCTTTAAAAAATGATCTTCACATCAACTGGTGTAAGGATTTGGTCGCATTTATCTTCATGAACACATGGTTGAGAGCGTGAGATTTTCTTAAGAACCTCCACTTTAATTCGACAAAATGTTTTTCGAAATATATCTAACACCCGTTCGAACATGGTAATATTATTGGCTTCCTAGCTATTCTGGGACAGAATGTCGATAATCTCTAGCCACCTATTAATGTAATGAAGTGGTTCAGGATAGACAAAAACACAACTCATTAAAATAACACCAAAAATCTTGCGCGGAGAGGTGGCCGAGTGGCCGAAGGCATCGGTTTGCTAAACCGACGTAGGGTCACACCTACCATGAGTTCGAATCTCATCCTCTCCGCCATCTTTTTCTCTCCATTCCCAATGCCCCCTTTTCTTTTAACTTGCTGTCCCCAAGACTATTTCAAGTCTAGACGCCTTAGAACCGTACAACCTTTGTGATCTCTCCTTCCTCCCTACCCTTTACTCTTTCTACCTATGCGTGAACATCGCTGGGAATCCATCGCCCCTCTTTCCTTCGACGATATTTTAGTAGTTGCTGATACCTTACGGCATGCTGGCTTAACCTCTATGCAACCTGAAAAGGAAATGATTACCTATATTGAAGAATGGGAAGTGGCCGATCTTGATGAAATTCACCAGTTAGAGGCATGGCCGACGGAAGATGTCACACTCCTCCATGTGTTGGACCAGTGGGAGGGTGACTTTTTTCTTCTGGCAGGTGGGTACCATACGGTGTTCCAGAAGCACCAAACTGTGAATACCTATTGTTCTGTTGCACATCCTTGGCGCATCGGCCATCCAATCGCCACACTTCAGCCACTAGCTTCGTTCTGGGTGGGGTTTCGCCATACACACGGCTTTATTCGCGTACGGTTACATACCACGGAGATTATTGCCCCTGGAGAATCGGTGGAACCCCCTCGTGACCAATTTTGGTTAAATGACCGACAGGAGGGTTTTCGTACAGCCATCGAGGTTCTGCAATTACCCATTGAAACAAAAGTTGACCATCACAGGGTGAGTCTTCAAACCTCACGAAACGACACCCCTTTGTTTTGTTCCTGGCCTGATGCCTTTGGACCTTGTCAATTTGAATTAAACTCTCCTGATCCCTTTGAATTTCTTGTTTCGGCCAGCCAACTTGCGGCAACAATCTCTCATCCAGCTAACCAAGTCCGCGTCTATCTTACGGGATTTTCCCAGCAAGCCTTACGCGATTTCCAGCAACCTTCATCAGACACCCGATTGATGTACCGCTGCTCTCTTCATTGCCGATTAGAGGAAATACCAGAAATCTTTTCGTTGCTCAATTCCCGCGGTCGGATGTATGGAAGCTTGGCCGAATTTCAAACCGCAGTTGCCTTGCCAGAAGGGGTTGATGCTTCTGCTATTGTAGGACTCGTTGGCTCTGAGGGACAATTTCGTTTAGAGATACGACTGAACCAACATCCGATCTCTCCTGAAAAAACGGAACAGTGGTTTGAGAAATTGGTCGGTCATAACCTCGTTTATTCTCCACTCCCTGTCTTTCCCTAATCATGAAACCATAAGACGGCTAGCTCGGAGAATTCCTCCTAATTCACCTCACGGTTGTATCAACAAAAGTTATCAAAGAAGGCTAGGCAGGGACGGGAAGCATCGACTGGGCAGCTTGGCAGACTTCTTCAACAGAAATTTGTCGCATACAGCTCTCTTCGCCACGAGAACAACCTGGATAAAAACATTCTTCACAATTTACGCCTTTGTAAATTACCTGCACCATCACTCCTCGAGGCCCCCACACCGCAGGATCTGTAGGACCGAACAATCCCAAAACCGGACACCCCACCGCCGCCGCGATATGTATAGGGCCGCCATCATTTCCAATTAATAAATGACTTCGTTTCATTAATGTGGTTAATTGAGAAATTCCTGTGCTCCCCATAAGATTAACTGGCTTATGTGTGGTTAAATTGAGAATTTGCTGGCCAATAAGAATTTCTCGCTGATTCCCAATCAATACGACGCGAATCCCCTGCCCACTCAACCAATCTGCGACCGCGGCAAAACGTTCTAAAGGCCAGGCCTTAAAATGGTACCTGGCTGTGGGATGAATGAGAACCAGAGATTGCCCTTTTTCAAAAAGGTCGTCGATCTCCCTCTCGACTTGTTCTCCCACCTCAGAAGAGACATAAACCTCAGGAGCGCCAACCGACTTATGAATACCCAGGCCAACTAACGCTTGTTGGTGATAGTCAACCATATGCATGGAGCCATAGGCGGAAGGTAAGACTTGGGTATACAACTTTCCTCGCCAGAGTCTATCTCGGTTAAACCCCAATCGTACGGGCGCACCGGTCAACCAAGAAAGAAAGGCAGCCCGATCTCCGTCTGTCAAATCGATAACCGTATCAAATTTGGCTTCACGCACACGCCAGATAAATTTAACTTGCTGCCACCAGGATGGCCTGGGGAGCACCCAAACATCATCCAAATAGGGATTGTTCTGTAGTACCTCCGCTGTCCCTTGATTGACAAGAAAGATAATTTTGGCATCGGGAAATTGCTTTCTCAGAAGAGGAAGCACCGGCGTGCATAACACGACATCGCCTAGATACCGAAGTTTAATCAGTAAGATATTCTTCATTACTCCATTATCTTTAAAGCCTTCACGGCATGCGTGAAAAGCGACAATCAATACATTAACGAGGAATCAGGATCTCGGCCTTATCCCCATTGGCGATTCATCACTGAGAAACGCCACCTGCAAATATGGCCACAGCGACACCAACGCAAATACGGCTAAGATCAATTCCAAGGACTCTTCAAGGATCATCAAAAATACTTTCCCTGAATCACTTATCTCAATAAACAACAACCCATAGGGGCCAACTTTATCTAAGGATACACAGAGGACCAATAAGCCTAAGCTTAAGATCAGATGGCTTAACCAGGCTTCACCCTCCCTCCAGGCCCTTCCCGCCACCTTCCAAAACCGAGAACAGAGCATCAAGCCAACGATAAGACATGGAAAAATCAAAAACCCTAAGACCAACAATCTTTCTAGCAATGGGTAATGAGGATTCCAGAAATTGGCCACCTTATCCAAATTCCATCCAGTGGCCCACACATGGGCATCTAATTCTCTCAAGCCAAACAGCAACAGGAACATGGCAAAGCCCAGCCATTCAATTGCCCGGTTTCGTTGAGAAAAAGCAGCCCCTAGACACCAGATAAACCCCATAAACCAAATGGCCGCACTCATTCGCTCCACTGGTCCATTTTCGGAGGCAATAACATCTTGCCACCCCGGGAGACCAGTTCCCCACTTCACTAGAACGATCCCTATCGCAACATAAGCCACAGCCTGCGCGAAATGTTTTAAACAGCCCGCATGAAAAGGCTGGACATCCCTCATCCGTTCAAGGCTTACAACAGTGCGAGCAGCGGACATAGGTTCCTTACCATAGCTGCAGAGTGAGGGACATCAATTTCATATAACTCCACCCCAACCCTAAGGCTAGCACCAACGCCGTGAACCCAAGACGGAAAATCTTCCGATTTTGAGTGACCGTTGTTCCCCAGCCCATCCCTCCAGCCACAAGACTATATACTCCAAGACTTCCCAGCCCAAAAGAGAGATACATCACCACTAAGGCTATTCCCCCTAATTTATATCCATACGGCATCCAGTCTTGATAATGAGGCATACGTGGGAGTCCCCACACCACTCCGCTGGCAACCAAACCCACCCAACTGCCCCAAGACATCAAGATATATCGCATAAACTTTTTAAGCTGTCTGTTCCTTTAACAGATTTCCTCATAGACGCTTAGGGTCTCTCTGGCCGCCCGCCCCCAGGTAAATTGCTTCACTCTATCGAATCCTGTGTTTCGCAATCGTTCCTGTAGCTTCGAATCATTGAGCAGTTGCCCTAATACGGTTCCCAACTGTTCGGAATCTTGGACGTTAACATACAATGCCGCGTCTCCAGCCACTTCAGGTAAAGCCGTGTCCTGCCCTGTGACAATTGGAGTACCGCATGCCATGGCTTCAAGCAAGGGAAGACCAAAACCTTCATAGAGCGATGGAAAGACCAATGCCGCAGCATGCGAATACACTACACGAAGGTCTGCCGTGGAAAGCGAGCCCAGACATGTGACAACCTCTGCTAGCCCTAAGGCTTGAGCCGTCTGACGAAGACTCACGCCTCTCACGGTTTCATCTCCAATGGCGACCAACGAAAACTCCTGTGCAAGTTTAGGAAATTGCGCAAAAGTTTCAAATAGTGCTCGATGGTTTTTTCGAGGTTCAGCTCCTCCCACAAATACGATAAAAGGGCGGTCAGACAAACCCAATCGAGCACGCACGTCCTGCCATCGCTCCTCATCATCATCTGGAAACATGTCATCCGAACAACCATGAAAAATCACGGCAATCTTTTCCAAGGGAATGCCAAACACCTCATGAATTTCCTGCTTTGAAAATTGGGACACGGCAATAATTTTATCTGCCCGAATAGCACAACGACGAGTTTTCCAAGAAGAAAGCGCTTGACCAAACAACTTTTTAGAAAAGGCAGGATGTCGATCCAGCCATAAATCATGAATGGTCAACACGGTTTTTTTTTGCCCGTAATCCAGGGCTTTGAAATTTGTCCCATGAAAGAGATCTAAGGATTCATAGGAAGACCCCATCCAACTCGGAAGCCATCGGGGCTCGGATGGCTTGATGGTAAGGGGGGCCATAGTCTCCAGACCATCCGGATGAGTCGTTTGCCGGGACGTGGTATACGCGACCCATTCAATTGTGGAATTGACCTGAAACATTGCGGGAAAGAGTTGACGAACATATTGTCCGATTCCACTATACACCGCATGCGCTGGTCCAGCATCAAACCCTACTCGGCAGGAAACGCTCATTCGTCCTTAAGATTGAAAGCAGTATTAATCATTGATTCAAACCTGGATCAGGCATGACCAATCCTTTCATACAAATCTGCTGTTGCTCTTGCTGTATTCTCCCAGGAAAATTTTTCGGCTTGGACTCTACCTTGCTTTCGAAGAGTTTCAGCCAAAGTGTTGTCCGTTAAAACTTTGGTCATTGCCTCAACGAGTTTTTCTAGATCACGAGGATTCACAAGAATACCAGCTTCTCCTACGACTTCAGGCAGTGAAGAAATATTGGAGGTAATAACGGGACATCCACAAGCCATGGCTTCTAGCACCGGTAGCCCAAACCCCTCATATAAAGAAGGGAACACAAAGACAGACGCGTTCTGATAAAGCGCAGCTAACTGTGAATCAGAGACGACTCCCGTGAAAACAGTGTTTTCCGCAATTCCTTGCTCCTGCACACATAGTTGTAATGCTTTGTTCCGATTGACGTCTCCAACCAAAACTAGATGATGTTGGCTTCGAATTTCCGGGGCGAGATTGGAAAACGCCGCAATAAGACTCTTGACGTTTTTGGAGGGGTCCGTCCCTGCCACACAGAGGACATAGGGCATAAACTCGAAACGCACACCCTGCAATGGCACAGCAGGAGTAAAATGCTCTAAATCTACTCCCTGGTAAATCACCGTAATTCGATCGGCAGAAATCCCCATCTGCTCAATCAAATCTCGACGAGAACATTCAGAGACGGTCACAACATGATCAATTTTTTGAAGGGAATCCGGAGCAATAATATTCTTGAGTGTTTGCTTCCAACTCCGACGGTTTGATGTTGAGGGAAACAGAATAGGCTTGGCATCATGTAACGTCACAACGAATTTCCCTCGTTTCATTCCAATACATGAATCATAGGGAAAATGGAGAAGATCATAGCTTCCTACCATAAGTGGAGCCAGTTGTTCCCAAACACGCCGCTTAAAGAAGGGAAGGCCAATCAAACGATACCGAACGTTTGGCCATGACTGAAAATTATGGGACCCCTCTGGGATCAAAATTTCATACTGATTGGCCTGATCAACTCGCGCAAGATTTTCAATAAGATGATAGGTATATCTTCCGATACCCACATTCCTATTCTTTAAATGCCAAGCAGAAATGACAATCTTCACATGTATTCTAGAGAATGAATCCCTTAGGAGGTTAATTGACCGATCATATGAAAATTAGTCTCACAATAAATCAGAGGGAAAATTTTAGTAGAACGCTGCAGCTCACATATTATCTGAAGAATATCGAGATTCAAACAGCTTGGCATATTTCCCAAAAGTATACATACTCGCAAACCCAGCAAAAATGATCCCGCGGATGCCATCTCTAAATCCCTGTTTCAGACAATATTTCTTCAGAAATGTACCCAAAGGATTCAATAATAGATGCCACCATTGAACCCTGGCTGTAGATTTAGCTTTTTCTTTTGCAGCCAGCGTAATATAGTGAGAGAACTTTTTAAAATGATCGATGATCTGTTTTTCCGTATAATGTTCCAAATATCCTTCAAATTCCCCGATACATCCTTCTACAATTAAGTTCTCATGAATCTCCACATCATTGTAGGTCGCTTGTCCGTTTTGAAAAAGTCGGATTTGTAGGTCTGGATAGGCTCCCCCCCATCGAACCCATTCTCCATAAAACACATTCCGACGTGGAACACAGAATGCCCTCGGATCCCCACTTGTCCAAGTCGTTAATCGGGCCTGAATTTCCTTGGCCAAACCCAGGGAAACTCGCTCATCTGCATCAAGAATCAGAATCCATTCTCCAGTGGCCTGTAAGATACCAAAGTTTTTTTGTGGTCCATAGCCCTCCCACGGCCTGACAAAAACTCGCGAGGAGTAACCACGGGCAAGTTCTTGCGTACGATCCGTACTTTCGGAATCCACCACAATGATCTCGTCCGCCCACTTCACGCTCTGAAGACACTCAGCAATATTGCCTTCTTCATTCTTCGTAATAATCACTGTTGAAATCGATAAACGGCTCACTGTTTCAGTATCCTCTATCCGCATCAACTTCCGACACCCAACAATTAGGAAAGGGCTGCAAAAATCGGCAGAGATCTTCAAAGGCCACCATTCCATCCGCCACTTCCATGCAGAGCGGATGAGCTAGTATGGTAGCAGTACCCCCTCTATCCACGATTTCTTGCACTTCCACTTTTACCTGCTCAATCCATTCGCCGATTGAGATTCGTCCAACAAGCTTTGAGGCTTTCGCCTTGCCGATTTGATAGGTGCCATGCAAAAGATGCTCATGGTCTGGTTGAACGTTAATTGGCAAAGATTTGATATATTGAGAAAGTGGCTCCCAAGAACGTTTCTGCCGATTCACTTCATCCGAAACCCATTGAATCTTGGCTGCTTCCAATAAGCGCGGAGTCTCAACCGTCTGAATATAACTGTGGTTTCGCCAGACAGAAATACGCTCTCCTGTCACCGATTGAATACTCTCAATGGTCTTTAAAATATCTTTCATTTGATGCGATTCATTACCCCACGGGGTCTTGAAGAATTTTCTATAAATTCTAGACCATGGATCTCGAAAGGCGGCAAATGTATGTCCTCCTATTTCACAATGAGGCATCTGAGAAATTTCTTTTACATCGGTTGGTTCTTCAAGACAGGCTTTCCCAGTGAGAAACATGGTGATACGAATACCATACTTTGCGGAAATCTTGGCATATTTCATGGCCAGCTCAACCTCTGAAAATGGAGAAAATGGCGTATCGGTCCCTCGATATGATCGCTGATGTACATCTCCTGTTAGACAAATCATCGAAAAGGTTCAAAAAACAAAGCTAGCACTGAATACATCATATCCAAAAAAAGAAAATACTCAGACTGTTTGTTTTTCTCTTTTCTCCCATAGCGAGGAATAGAGGGTCTCCGTTTTCGTCAACATCGATTCTATCGAATAGTCACGAACAATCAGTTGACGTCCAAGTTGCCCCATCGTTTTCCCTTGATCAGGCTCACGAAGTAATGTTGTAACGTTTTGAGCCAGAGCAACAGGGTCCCGTGGAGGAACCAAAAATCCCGTTTTACCATGGCGGATTACTTCTGGGACTCCTCCCACCGAAGACGCGACAACCGCTCGCTCAGTGGCCAATGCTTGAAGTAGAGACTGCGGCATTCCCTCTTCGAATGACGGCAAGGCAAACACATCCATGATCCTCAACAACTCGGGAATATCTTCTCGGAAACCTGTCAAGACAACGACCCCCTCCAATTGCCGTTGAGAAATTTGCTCAAGAAGTTTTTGATGTTCCTGGCCGGCTCCCACGATGAGACAACATATTTGCAGAAATTCTCTCTTCAACAGGCTCATAGCTTCGATTAACACATCCATTCCCTTTTCAGGGCGAAGGAAGGAAACAGTTCCCACCACCAGTTGGCCAGCCTGAATCCCTAACGCCTGTTTGACAGCATCATTGGGGAAACCCGGCTGAAACCGCTGAATGTCCACTCCTGTCGGGATTGAAAAGACCGCATCAGGATCGAGGTGATTATGATCAATGAATTGTTGGCGAACAGCCTCACCGGTTGTGGTCACGACATGAGGTAAACACCGATATAACAGAGCATGGCGAAGTGAGTCCGACACAGGAGTACTTTTGTGACGAGTCCTCACAATCACTGGTCGGCAAGAGGAGAATCGTCCGGCCAATGCCCCCATCCAACTATCTTGTGAACCATGTGTATGAATAATTTGAATCTGATATTTCCCAATCAAGTTGAGAAATATCGACATCAACCGTCCCCATCCGGGTATCCCTACTGGAATGGTTTCACAATGAATCCCTTCGTGCTTGGCAAGGCGAGATAATTGACTATTCGCTGGAGCTGCAATAACCATTTGATGACCACGAAGACCCATTCCTTTGGCCTCGGATAACACGCGATATTCCTGACCTCCTAGCCCATGGGAAGACTCAGTATGCAAAATACGAAAGCTCGTCATTTCCCTCTTTGGTCGATGACCATGCTTCAACGACCTGAATGCAATCAAAAATTAAGCGAACATGTTTCCTTACATGTCCCTTTGAAGTTCCCATAACTTGGCGTACTTTACAAATGCATAATAGGCATAGAGGACAGAAAGAATCAGGCCAGGTTTTCGATCAAGAGCTCCTCCACGAAGTACAAACATTTTGAAAAAGGTAAACAACGGATGTGAGAACAATTGATGTGCACGAAAACGTCGCCCTTCGGAATGCATCACTTTGGCTCTTAAAGTCGAATAGCGATCCATCTTCGCAAAGTATTGATCAAGAGTTCGAAAAGGAATTTGCTCGACATAGGACTGGAGAATCCCTGTCTTTCCCGTCACCTCAAACCCTTCATGCACTAGGTCTTCTCGATAACGCATATGGGCTTTATGAAATAATTGTGGCTGCCGATAGTCGGGATACCACCCACAATGCTTGATCCATCGACCCAGGAAATAATTCCGGCGGGGCACAAAATAGGCCTGTTTTGGAGGATCGTGAGTCAAAAGATGTTCGATTTCCTGCTGGATTTCCAGAGTCGCCCATTCATCGGTATCCAAGCTAAAAATCCAATCATGTGCAGCATGGGTTATGGCGTGATTTCGCAATATCCCAAACCCTTGAAACGGATAATGAAAGACTTGTTCGGTATAATCCAAGCAAATTTCAGTTGTTCCATCTGTACTATGGGAATCAATGACTACAATTTCATCAGCCCAATGCAGACTTTCTAAACACCGTCGCATATTGGGAGCGTCGTTATAGGCAATCACCACTGCCGACAATTTGTTTCGTGCATGTCGCTTACCCATAACCTCTCCTTTTCAACCAACCACCCCAACGGCGCATTGTCCCATTGCTTTTCCCTGAATCGCAAAGATCATCAAATATGAGGCCCAATTATTTTGTGCACGCTCTCCAGAACCGAGCTGACAGACATGCTATGCAAACATTCCAAATAGTTGGGATTCTGACAGGTTCGTTGACCACAGGGACTACATGGCAATTCCAGGCGCTGCACAGAATGTCGGTCGAAGGGGTAGGGTCCTGTCGCTTTGGGTTCCGTTGGTCCAAAGATCGCCAAGGTCGTCGTTCCCACTCCCGCCGCGAGATGAATGAGTGATGAATCATTGCCAATAACCAGCTTCATTGTTCGCAACAATGCAGGCAATTGACGAAGCGAGAGTTTCCCTACCAACTTGATAAGTCCTTGAGACTCTAAATGGCTAAATTTTTCTGCCGGTTGGCTATCTGCCGGTCCACCAACTATCACCACACGAAGAGTCCGCATCTCCACAAGCTCTTCAGCTAACTGAACAAAACGACCCAGTGGCCATGATTTTAACGCAGAACGACTCCAGGGAGCCAAAGCAATGAGAGGTATAGAATCATCACCTTCAGTTTCATACAAAAGGCCACAAATATATTTCTCCTCTTCCGCCAATCTTGGAAAATGAAAAATTGGTCGAGAGACATCGGCACCAAGAGATCGAGCGATTGCCAAATTCCGATCGACAGCATGCACTCCTAGCAGTCGCCAGGGAAATTGTTGATCTCCTGGCAAGGAGACCCGATGCGTATACATCCATGAAGCCCCCTCTCTGGCTTGCTCAAATCCCACACGCATGTCAGCACCAGAGAGTATGCCGAGAAGCCCTGTACGAAAAAGTCCCTGAAAATCCACCACGAGATCATACTGCCGTTGGCGAAGATCTCGGATCAGGCTAGGCCAAATTTGCCAGGACATATCAACGGACCACAAATGGTCGACATCAGAATTCCCTTCCAAAATTGACGCCCACTGCGATTTCACGAGCCAACTCAGTTGAGCAAATGGAAATCTCTGCCGGAGCGCCCCAACCGCAGGAAGCGTATGAACGATATCTCCTAAAGAACTTAACTTGATAACCAAGATGCGCCGAGGAGAAAGGTCAACGAATGTGCTTTTCTCATCTTCCATCCGAATAGCAACTACCTTTTCCTTGAAATTGAAAAGCCGATCCTATCGTAACGCACTGGGGTCTACACACAGTTCTTTCTCAATCCAGTCGACGGCTTGGACAAACGTCTGGGCCACATGAGCAATCGGAAACTGTCCATTATCTCTCGCCTGAAGGGCCGCTTCACTATAGACACTTGACATCACGAGAACTCCTGTGACGCCTGCTTTATTTGCTGCTTCCAAATCACTGCACTTATCTCCCACGAAATAGCACTTTGACAGATCAAGAGAAAAACGCTCTGCCGCTTGTTGAAGCATCGCCACATGGGGCTTGCGACAGCCACATCCTTCATCTGGACGATGAGGGCAAACATAGATGTCATCGATACGGCCTCCATGGACACGAAGAAGATCCGCCAATACTTGATGAATATGTTGTAAATCATGAATGGTCATCAAACCGCGGCCAATGGCTGACTGATTGGTCACAAGAATGACCCGAACTCCTAATTGATTCAAGCGCGCCATGGCTTCGGGAACTCCGGAGAAAAGAACGAGTTGTTCGGGGGAGGTCACATATCCACAATCTTCATTCAAAGTCCCATCACGGTCCAAAAAAATCGCGACATGCTTCCGAATTTCAATAGCCATCTTCCAACCTACACGCTTGATGAAGATAAAGCAGAATTCCCATGGACCTGTTTCATCACAGCCGTCATCACTTGATCTGTGGAAATCCCTTTCATACAACGATGATCAATGGGACAAGCTCGCAGAAGGCAGGGCGCACACCGTACATGTGCACAAATCAAAGACTGATTCAAACCTGATGGGCACGTGGTTTCAGGATCCGTTGGGCCAAATATAGCCACGACTGGCACCCCAAGTGCTTGAGCCATATGCATCGGGCCCGTGTCGTTGGTCACGAGAACAGCACAACGCTTCAGAATACTCATCAGCTCTCGAATAGAAGTCTGGCCCGACAAGACTATGGGCTTTGAACCCATTCGATTGGCAATCTCTCTTCCAAGAACTTCCTCTCCTTGGCCTCCCATGAGGAGACAACGAATAGACGAATATTTTGGATACTTCTTGCGAAATTGAGCAACAACCTGATCACCTAATTCTGCATATCGTTCAGGCAGCCACCGCTTGGCGGAACCATAGACAGAGCCTGGATTGATCCCAATCAACAAAGCTTCAGCTGACAGAAACTCTTCAGGAATCTTTCCTTTCCACGCCAACTCATCCTTGGCTGTTACAACCAATTTCGGGATACGGTCTTGCGACGGTACATGAGTGATTGATTGCACAAGTTGTTGGTAGTAGCGAGTTTGATGTAGGGATCGTGGTGCAGGAAGGCGAACCGACTGAGATAAGAGCCATCCTCTCCCGTCGGTCGCATATCCAATTCGTGTCGGAATATTGGAAAGCGAAGCAAGCATTGCCGCTTCAAACGCATTTTGAAAAAGTACAGCGGTATCAAAAGCCCTTTTCCGGATGATTTGGCTCAACCTCAAGAGTCCGAATAGTCCTCGATGAACCGTGCGATGCTCATAAACTAGGACATCATTAATCCCGCATTGCTCACGTAGTAATTCTGCGATCGTTGGCCTTGCTAGGATGGTAATATCCGCCTTCGAAAAACAATCGCGAAGATCCATAAGCGCCGGCAAGCACATGACCGCATCCCCAATCCAATTCGGCACACGGACCAGAATCTTTCTTGGTGAGATATGGCTCATCCACAACCATTGAAACCAGGAGACATATTCAACCCTCACTCACTTCATTCGCCTACATCCGGCAGTATCCAAAAGCTGGAGAAGATGATGTTCACCAGCCATAAACTCTAAATCGGTAGTAAGGCACCAAATCGGATCATCCTTCGTAAACCATTCTCGAAGTTTCATCGCATCTTTTTCCGTCGTCATGATAATCATATCACCAGGTTCGACGATGTGTGTTCGAATGACGTTGATCTCGTCCTGGCCATAGGAACAATGATCTGGAAACCGAATTTCCTCACACACTTCGAATCCACAGCCAGACAACAATTCACGGAACGAGCATGGATTCCCAATCCCACTCACAACCAGTAAAGGAGTCTTCTGTAGGAATGTTAATGGTCTGATTTGCCCCGTCACAATATGTTGAATGTGCTTGGGAACGGATTTCACAATAATGGGACGTATCGATTGCCCTAAAGCTTTTTCAATACAATCTTGGACTGCGTGAATAGATGAAAGGGAGTCTGCCCGTGTAAACACCACCGCCCCAGCCCCTTTCGTCGCTTCTAATGGCTCTCTCAATCGACCTGCTGGCAAAACCCCGCAAAGCCCCTGAACATCGGTCGCATCAAACAACACCACATCCACATCCCGATACAATGACAAATGTTGATAGCCATCATCTAAAAGAAAATAATCACAGGGAGTCTGTTCCAAGACCCACTGGCCAAGACGAAATCGATCAGGCCCCACGGCCACAATGGCCCAAGGGCAATGATGAGCGATCATCGCGGGTTCATCACCAGACACACGCCAATCTTTGACATGCCCCTGCCCATCCGAGACTATGAGATTACATGATTCATTCTGCCGTCCATACCCGCGACTTAAAATCGCCACTCGCATACCTTGGGCATGAAGTTGATGGGCTAACCATATGACCAATGGCGTTTTTCCGGTTCCACCAACCGTGAGATTTCCGACACTGACCACTGGTTTGGGTAAATGCTGTGACCGCAGCCACTCTCGTGAATACGCGATCCGTCGAATTCGGACGATCATACCATAGACCATGGAGATTCCTTGCAACACCCATGGGCAGTATTGTTGGAACCAATCCCATATACGCAGTTGGAAGGAGGCACGAGAAAGAGGGAAGGTGTTCACTACAAATAAGAGTATCAGTTCATCGGTCACAAGACGGTGGGGAAAAAATCGTCCGCGTGTATTCATGGCGATTCCCCATGCTTTCTGGAAGTTCCCTCGCAGAATCGATTCTGGAAGGACGTGAATTAGATACCGCAGGACCTGAATACATCGGCAATTGACGAATCATCCTGAGATTTTTCTCTACCACACCACGATTTTCCTGAATCACCGAAAAGGCCCGTGTACCCATTTGATCAGCCACAGTCACATGTTCAAACAGATAAAGGAAATGATCCACTAATTCTTGGGGTTGTTGAATTTGAATAGCCCCTCCAGCCTGTAGCAATTGATGAGCACTGTCATGGCAATGATCCACGTATGGGCCAAATAATACAGGGCGAGCCCATTGTGCGGGCTCTAACAAGTTATGCCCACCTACAGGAACCAAAGTACCACCAACAAATGCCACAAATCCCAAACTATACACATAGGGCAATTCACCTCTGGAATCTAACACAATCACCCGAGCGGTGTGATGGGCAGTGAACTCCGTTTTTTGCTCGCCCATTCGACTTCTTCGAACACAAGTAAATCCATATCGTCCAATGACCGCTTCAAGCTCTGGAGCCCGTTCGATATGTCTGGGAGCCATTACCATGACGACATTTTTCTGTAAGTCACACAGAGTGTGATACGCATCCAAGAGATATTCTTCCTCTTGTGGATGCGTGCTTCCTGCTACAATTACTAATTCCGTATCACGAATTTTCAATGAGGTTCGAATGGCTTTAGCTAAATCAATATTCTTGGAATGATCAAATGAAAGATCAAATTTCATATTACCTGTCGCGTGAACCACATTCGAATGCGCACCTAATTCTTTGATCCGGTTGGCATCCTGAGTCGTTTGCATCAAGGCCATATCCAGCGACGACCAAATCGTTTTCATGAAACGCTTCACAAAGGAATATCGAGAAAAGGATCGTGAAGAGATTCGCCCATTCACCAGACACACGGGCACTTGCTGCTGTTGCAAACTGATCAATAAATTTGGCCAAATTTCCGATTCAACAAGAAGAAACAGGCGTGGATTAAGGACACGAACATAACGGGAAACGGCCCACCATATATCCACTGGGGCATAACAATGTGTGGCAATCCCATTCAATTCTTTCACCACCATTTCCCGCCCCGTTTCAGTCACGGTCGACACAAGGAATTCTTGATGAGGGTCCTCTTTTTTCATGGCTTTGAGCAAGGGGACAATGGCAGTGACCTCTCCCAACGACGCCGCATGAACCCAAACAACTTGGCCATGAAGGTCCTGCAAAGCCGTAGGCACCTTTCCCAATCTGGCTAACAGCCCTCGTTGACATCTTTTCTTTGTGAGAAGCAGACCGAGGATAATTGGGAAACCCAGTATCAACAATGTATTGTAAATCAGCCAAAACATGTAGGCGTTATCCAACAGAGGAGGAGGAACTTTGGTTCCTGGCATGAAGAAAACAGGCAGCCGGATCAGAATGTTGAACTGCCTGGTCGGCTTGTTCCGTCAAGGTATTTAAGGCACGTTGTAATTCCAAGCCATATTCAACCACCTCCTCTTTCTTAAGGTGAGGTGCCACCCAGATAGGATCTCCCCAAACAAAGAGTCCTTTTGTCCAGGGAAAGGGAATCTGGAATTGATCCCAACTGGAAAAGACTTTTTTTTTGAGCAAGCGAGGGTAAGTGGCACAATGGGAAAACCCGTGAGCTTGGCTAAAGACACAACACCCATCTGAACCCGACAAGCCGGACCACGGGGTCCATCAGGCGTGACGACTAAATCCTGTCCCTGTCGGCCCACCGCCACAAGTTTGCGAAGAGCATTCGTACCTCTACGTGAACTCGACCCACGAACCGCGTTAAAACCGAACTGCTTCATAATGTTGGCAATGATCCCTCCATCCCTATGGTGACTAATCAAAATAGAGGCGGATGTTCCACGATAGGCCAAGGGCATCATGAGCTGTCGTCCATGCCAAAAGGCAATAATAATAGGCGTCTCCGAGCAAGCAAACGCATCAACCTTCTCCCATCCGATTGTCGTCCAAGCCATCGTTTTCCCCAGGAGTCGAATACTCCGGGCTGCAACAACGGGAAGAAGGGAAAGTTTAATCCAGGTCACCATACGCCATTAATGTTTGACAATCGATCAATTAGTAGAAAGCGGTTCCAGCTGAGTCAGTTGGAATTGGGTTTGATAGAGCCGGGTGTATAACCCACCCTGTTGTAACAGTTCAGCATGAGTTCCTATTTCTTCTATGCGCCCCTTCTGCATGACCACCAAACGGTCGGCATGCTGAACGGTCGAAAGCCGATGGGCAATCACCAGGGTCGTACGGGCCTTCATTAAATTGGCTAAAGCTTGTTGCACAAGTTTTTCTGATTCGGAATCCAAGGCAGAGGTCGCCTCATCAAGGATGAGAATTGGTGGATCTCGAAGAATGGCTCGAGCAATGGCCAGCCGCTGTCGCTGTCCACCAGATAGTTTCAGGCCATTTTCTCCAACAAACGTATCAAGGCCTTGGGGTAATCGTTCAATGAATTCCCAGGCATAAGCCGCCTTCGCGGCCTCAACAATTTCGCTCTCTGTGGCATTCGGCCTTCCATACGCAATGTTATTCCGAATTAAATCATCAAATAACACTGTTTCTTGAGACACAATACCGATTTGTCGACGTAATGATGATCGATCAACTGATCGGATGTCCATATCATCAATCGTTACCTGACCTTCTGTCGGACGATAAAATCGTGGCACCAAACTCACCAATGTGGTCTTACCGCTGCCACTGGCTCCCACTAAGGCGACGACTTCGCCGACCCGTACAGTCAGATTCACACGATCCAAGGATGGTTCTTTGGCCCCTTCATATAAAAAACTGACATTGGTGAAAGCTAATTGCCGTTTAATCAAAGGAAGTATTTGTTTTCCTTCATCTTTTGCCAATTCGCTATCAAGGTCCAATACAGAAAACACCCGCTTTCCACCGGCTAAAGCACGTTGAATTGAGGAATTCGCACCTGACAACTTACGTACTGGAGCGTAAGCCATGAATAAGGCAGCCAGGAAGGAAAAGAAATCGCCAGATGACATTTCTCCAGCAATTACTAAGCCCCCACCATACCAAATAATAAACGCGATTCCACAAGCACCAATGATTTCGAGCAAGGGAGAAGAAATTGCAGAAGCCTGAGAAGACTTGACTTGGACTCTCCGATAGACCTTATTCATTTCCGAAAATCGTTGTCCCTCTTTTTCTTCCTGCCCATAGGCTTTGACAATTTTTATGCCGGTAAAAGCTTCTTTAAGTACAGAGGCCATGCTACCAATCGATTCCTGCCCTCGCCTGGAAAGGTTACGAATTCGTTTCCCCACACGTATCAAGACATATGACGACAGGGGCATCAACACTAACACCACAGAGGCCAATTCCCAATTTCGGTAAAACGCTACACTAATTAAGACGATAAAGGTCAAACCTTGTTGAAACATATCCTTGAGGACATTCGGGATGGCATTAGCCATTTCATTCACATCACTCACAACGCGTGCCATCAGTCGCCCAGAGCTATTCGCATCATGGAAACGAATAGGTAAGCGTACAATATGAAGGAATAAT
>JAJDBR010000243.1 GCA_029261275.1 Nitrospirales bacterium | reverse complement strand
CCGCAAACTTTCTTGACCACATCCCAAACCCGTGATAGCATCTTTTTCGGTATGGGGCTGTAGCGCAGTTGGGAGCGCGCGTGAATGGCATTCACGAGGTCGCCGGTTCGATCCCGGCCAGCTCCACCAACCTTCCTTATTTTTATTATCTTCTCTGGCATTCATCCCTGACAGGAGAGAGTCAGTGCAATCGGCCAAATGGCCGAATAATTTTACTGTGGTATCACAATGTTACATGTTGAACGATTAACTAAGACCTTCCCAACCAAGCCTCTGTTTTTGGAGGCCTCTGCCCATCTGAAACCCAATACTCGTGTGGGATTGGTTGGGCCCAATGGATCAGGCAAAACTTCGCTCTTACGCATGATTCTCGACGAGAATGATATCGAAAGTGGCCGAATCCGCAAACGCCCGCATCTCCGAATAGGCTATTTGCCACAGGAATTAGAAACGCTGCCTGGCAATACCATCTTGGATGCCACCCATCGTGATGAATTTCCCGAATATGAAGCCAAACGCATTCTGGCCGGTCTCGGGTTCCAAGAGGGAGACTGGGACCGAAAGATTCAGACACTCTCAGGTGGCTATCGCATGAGAGTAGCGCTTGCCTACCTCCTACTATCGGCGCCAGATGTGTTGATGTTGGACGAGCCGACCAACCATCTCGATAAACCCACCCAACGATGGCTGGAAAATTTCCTCATCAATTCCCCATTCACGCTGCTCATTATCAGCCACGACATTGAATTTCTGGACAAAATGGTCACTCATATCTGGGAAGTTCGCAATCACACCTTGCAAGAATATCGCGGCAACTATACGCGTTTTCAAAAACTCAAAGCCGAACGAGATGCACAGGAAGAAGCCGCCGCCAATAGACAATCCAAAGAAATTTCGCGAGTGCAATCCTTTGTGGATCGATTTCGGTATCAAGCCAATAAAGCCACCCAAGTCCAATCGCGGATTAAGCAGTTGGAAAAAGTTAAACGCATTGAATTACAGCGAGATACCAAACGCCTCAGGTTTAAATTCCCGGTGCCTCCAACCAGCGGAAGAGAAGTCCTGGATATGCAAAACATCCACAAACGGTACGGCGAGAAAATTGTCTACCAGGGCTTAGACTTTGCGATTGAGCGAGGCCAACGGATCGCCTTTGTCGGAGAAAATGGGGCCGGAAAATCCACACTCCTGAAAATGTTGGCTGGTGCCCTGGAGTTTGAAGAAGGCCAACGAAATGTGGGGCACGGCGTCACGATACATTATTTCGCCCAACATCAAGCCGAAATCCTTCATCCTGAACACAGCATCTTAGATTCACTCGAAGACGCCGCTCCCCTAGCTGAACGAAACTTTCTGCGGGGATTGGCCGGCGCCTTTCTCTTTACGGGAGACGATCAACTCAAACCCATCAAAGCCTTAAGCGGAGGGGAACGAAATCGCGTCGCCCTCGCCCGCATGCTCGTGGAACCAGCCAACACTTTGCTCCTAGATGAGCCGACGAATCATTTAGATCCCTCATCGGTGGATATGTTAACCGACGCCCTCATCCAATTTCCTGGCACCATCGTCTTCATCTCGCATGACCCCACATTTCTCATGCGGGTGGCCACACGAGTGGTGGAAATTGATGAAGGGAAAGCCAGAGACTACATTGGTGACTATGAATACTACTGCTGGAAACGCGCCAAGGAATTAGAAGACCAGATTCCGCCTGAAGCTAAACTCGACAAGAAAAAATCAAAGAAAAAGCAGAAACCCGAAAAAGAGAAGCCCACCACTGAGCACATCACCAATGGAACCCCCACCACCACACCAACAGTGGCTCCCGCAGCGGCACCATCTCGACGAGACCTCTCCAAAAGCATTGCTCGCTTGGAAAAACAAGTGGCCAACGCCGAAACAGAGATTGCTCAACTCGAAGAACAAATCAAAGCACGCGATGTCGAACTCGCCGCCCCAGAGACCTACCAAGATTACTCTCGCTGGAACACTCTCCATAAAGAACGCGAAAAATGGGGACGCGACCTAGACCGCCTCACCCACAAATGGGGCGACCTCACCGCCCAACTAGAAAAACAACAATCCCAGATTTCTTGAAGTCTCTCAAATCTACTTTATCTCGAAGAAAATTAGGACAGTTCCTTGAATCTCCCCCTTCTTTAGATTCCCAAAATAGACCTCCTCCAAAATGGTCGAAAATAATTGACAAATTTCATCTAATTAGATAAGGAGCGGATTATAACTGGCGAAAAATTATGCGCCTCATTCTTCTGATCAAATTTTCGATTTATCACTTGGCAAGTACCATCTGAGAAGAATTGCACAATGATCGATGCATGGATAGACAAGTCTTCGTATAGAGTTGGAGAAGAGCTTCAAATATTTCTAGATTTTTCCTCAAACGAAGATTTATTAGAGGGCAGAGCAAATATCAACGCCCAAATTTTTAGAATCAAAAAAGAACGAAATCAATTAGCAGACGCCTTCGGGTATTTGTACGAAAGAGTGGAAGACGCTATCACGATCAAAAGAACAATCCCTGATAGCTGTAAAGAAGGCCTTTACTTAGTCGAGGGACTGAAATTAATTTCAGCAGACGGACAGGGGCAACCATATCCTTTCACTCCAAGAGACCTCACCAAGCTATTTTTCTGGGTTTCTGCAGATCAAAAGCTAGAACTATCTGCTTCCGAGCTTACAGAAAAGATCAACCAGCTCGATGCCGAAAGAGCTAACTATAACAATGCAGTCATAGCGACAGAGGCGGCAATGGATGTGACTGAGTCAGCTAGATACAAGGTGTTGATCTTTGGAGTAGGGTGTTTAATTCATACAAGTCAAAATGTGGAAGGCTATGCGTTGCACCCACTCGGAAGGGGGTTTAGCTACAAACACATGCTCGATGCTGTTAACACCTACACTGCGTCGAAATATGAAATAAGGTTACCTGAAGAAGAAAGAATCGGAATCTCCTTCAGTAATGCAACACCTTTGTTTGTAATAGACTTTGCAAACGTCAAGGCAATAAATCAAGATGATGCGGAAAACCATTGCTTGCGAGAATCTGAGAAAATTTTTACTATCCTTGCATACGATAGAGACCAAAGGCCCAATTCTTTCGCTATAGTCAGTTTTGATCCAACGACGAGGGATGGCTGGCAAAGATTTCACTTCCCAGGCTATAGAGGGAATCTGATCCCTGATTTTAACCCGACATCTCCGGCTGAAACTTTAGACAGACTCCTACCAAAACTAGACACGTCACCCTGGCTAGATCTGATTATGCGACTCTATGCTGATGCGAGATCTGAGGAAAACTACAATTATATGTGCCTTAAATTTTGGGCAATATTAGAGATGATTTCTGAAGAAAGGGTAAAAGACAAGAAAATTGCACTAACCTCTCCAAACGGCAACAAAATTCGTGACTACGGGGGGAAGATCGTAACAACGGAAAAGAAACTAGGCCGAGTTTATAAATATGCATTTGATCTAAAGATTCCACCAACACAAATGAACTCTGGAAAATTGATTTTTGAAACCTACCTAGATGCAACAGCTCATCCAAGTTATGACGGGCAGACTAAAATAGTATCTCTTTAGAAAAGACTCTCTGCTATGTATGAAATACGTAATTCCACAGCTCATTCAGGAGAGCTTGATCCGATCGAGGCAAAGAATGGTAAATCAAGAGAAAAATTAGCCGCCGGACTTTGGGACATGGAACACCACCCCTTGTTACATGTAATAGGCAGCATGATGAAACATATAATATCTTATGAAATTAACAAGGCTTAACAAGCAGATCAAAGTCCACGTGCAAAATGACACACATCTTACTTCTACCCGTTAGAAATGTCGCTACGGAATAAGTATATCGATGATTGAGGAAAAGGGACGCTACTTTTTATTTCCATGAATCCTTAGACCACCCCTGCGGTCAGTATTTGAGGCGCTCATCACCCCGCCTTCCTCTCAGCTTCTTAAGAAAAGCATCACTTCCACAAGGCAGGCCTTTTTCGATAAAGCTATTCCAAAAAATTCCAAAGCCTTTTTGCCTGTATGACTCCCCTGCAATAGACGGACGCCTGCCGTTCGGCCCTCGTGTCGGACGCTCTTTGTATTCGGCGGTCCTTGTTTGAGCGCAGCGAGTTAGACCGTCCTCCGTATCCCGCGTCCGTCCCTTCCAATGAAGCAGAACGGGGCGTCAATGGTTTTGGGTCCTTTTGCCGAAACAAAAGGACCTCGGCTGCCGGGCCGAAACCCGGCTCTTTCATTCAAAACCCTATGATTACTATGGCGTAGTGAGGTCTTCTTCCTCATCCACGGGAGAAGCAGTAGCAGAATCGGAGGGTCGATAATACTGGCGACCTTCTAATTCTTGGGGAAGATGGGATTGGGCTTTGGCGCCTTGTGGATCATCATGGGCATAGCGATAGTTTTTTCCGTAATCTAGATCCTTCATCAACGAAGTCACGGCATTTCTCAAATGCAGCGGGACGGGCAGATTGCCTTTTTCCTTGGCATCTTTTCTTGCAGCTAAAATTCCAGCATAGGACCCATTACTTTTTGGAGCAGTGGCTAAATAGGTCACCCCATGCGCCAGATTGATTTGGGCTTCTGGCAACCCTATTACCTCTACCGCATGAAAGACGGCGGAGGCGATCAAGAGGCCCTGCGGGTCGGCCATCCCAATATCTTCCGAAGCAAAAATCATCATACGTCGTGCAATAAATTTGGGATCTTCTCCCCCTTCCAGCATTCGCGCCAACCAATACAAAGCACCATCCGGATCGGAATCACGCATACTTTTGATAAAGGCCGAAATGAGATTGTAATGCTCTTCTCCATCTCGATCGTATCGTAAGGCCTTTTGCTTGAGAGCTTCATCGACCTGAGGTTTATCGATAGTAGTCGGCTTCTTGTTTGCGGCATATTGACTGACAACAAATTCCAGCCCTGTCAACATGGACCGCGCATCGCCGTTTCCATATCCAATCAGCAGATGTTTGGCCTCTGGAGTCAGGGTGACCTGTGAAGATCCAAGCCCCGTTTTGGTATCCGAAAGTGCACGATCTAAGATATTCCCCAGCGCCTCATCGTTTAGAGATTTGAGCACCACCACCATGGATCGCGACAACAACGGGGCAATCACTTCGAAAGAAGGGTTCTGGGTGGTTGCCCCAATGAGGGTGATATCTCCCCGTTCAACATAAGGGAGAAAGGCATCTTGTTGCGCTTTATTGAACCGATGAATTTCATCCACAAAGAGCAGTGTGCGTTGTCTTGAGACTTTTCTCCGTTGTTCCGCAGTCTTCAGCAGCCCCCGCAACTCGGGGACGCCGCTGAGCACTGCTGAAAATGGCACGAATGTGGCTTGGGTTTTCTTGGCAATGAGACTCGCTAAGGTGGTCTTCCCCGTTCCCGGTGGCCCCCACAGAATGAGCGAGGGCACACGATCTTGTTCAATGGCTATCCGTAGCGGTTGATCTTCCGCTAGTACGTCTTCTTGCCCCACAAACTCATCAAACTCCTGCGGCCTCAACCGCTCCGCTAGTGGAGCTTGGTGACTATCGGCAGGTTCCTGGACCGGGAAAAGATCTTCTTGCGACTGTGATTCAAATAATTCCATAAAAATTCACTGAACCCCTAGGCATTTCTGGCAGTCAATTCCGTAATTACCTCTCTACCCTCAGTATGCTATAACCACCGGCCATGCACCTGCAAATGAAACCAGGAGATTGCTCTTTGATTGAGTCTTTTGAGAAGAATCGATCGGGTTACCGTAGGCCACAATGGAGGAAAGAGTGAAGGCCGTTATTGATGGAATAACAGTTGGCTATTCTGAGCACGGCAATGGCACGCCTCTGGTGTTTATCCATGCGTTTCCTCTGTCCAAAGCCATGTGGGAACCGCAAGTCGATGAACTAAAAAGCACCTATCGAGTCATCACCATCGATCTTGGAGGACATGGAGAATCCGACATCGTGCCATGGAATGATTCGTTGGACGGGTATGCCAAACACATTTTCCGTCTCCTCGATCATCTCGAGATAGATCAAGCCGTGTTTGTCGGCTTATCGATGGGTGGGTATACCCTCTTTTCAATCTACCGACATTTTTCGGATCGGGTAAAAGCCATGGTCTTAGCCGATACGAGAGCTCAAGCGGATAGTAAGGAAGGAAAGGTCGGACGTCAGTCGATGGCGGATGTGGCGTTCAAAGATGGGGCATCGGCCATTGCCGACATCATGCTTCCTAAACTTCTGGCCCCTTCAACTCTCGAACACCATCCTGAAATGGTGGAGCAAATTCGACAGATGATTCTTCACACATCAACAGCGGGAATTGTCGTCGATTTGGTAGCGATGGCTGCCAGACCAGATTCTACCAACCTTCTTTCAACGATTACCTGTCCAACTTTAGTGCTTGTCGGGGAAGAGGACCAAGCCACTCCCGTCGCAGAATCACAATACATGGCCCAGCGAATTCCCGGGTCAACATTGGTCATGATCCCGCAAGCTGGCCACCTTTCGAATTTCGAACAGCCAGACACCTTCAATCAGGCCATCCAATCATTTTTGAAGACACATAGATTACAATCCCCCGCATAGTGAAGCATGGTAAAGAACCATGTTCATCACGTCTTGAACATCGGTGAATCCTTTTACATCCACATCATGATCACATAGCCCAAATAGCCAACATACATGGTGAAAATCGAGCCTACAATTATTTTGGTTCCCACCCAGTTTGCTCCTCGCCAGATCCATAGACCGACCATGCCTACCATCAAAATTTCCAGAAGGGCAAACACGTCTCCATGAAAATGAGGATCCCAGTAG
>JAJDBR010000242.1 GCA_029261275.1 Nitrospirales bacterium | reverse complement strand
GGCCAAGAAAAGCCTTGGGGATCAGGTCTTAGTGCTTGGCCATAACTACCAACGCGACGATGTGATCGTCCATGCCGATTTGCGTGGGGATTCATTATTGCTGTCTAAGTTAGCCGCGGAGCGATCGGAATTTCCGCATGTTGTGTTCTGCGGTGTGCATTTTATGGCAGAGACCGCGGATATTCTCAGTCGGTCGAATCAGACGGTCATTTTGCCGGACTTAGCTGCCGGGTGCTCGATGGCCGATATGGCCGCGATTGAACAGGTTGATGAATGTTGGGATTCCTTGTCCCGAATTGTCTCAGTTGAAGACGTCGTGACTCCTGTGGTGTATGTCAACTCGGCTGCGGATTTGAAAGCGTTCTGTGGGGAGCACGGCGGGATTACTTGCACATCATCAAATGCCAAAGCAGTCATGAACTGGGCTTGGTCAAGGAGAGAGAAAATTCTTTTTTTCCCAGATGAACATCTCGGGCGAAACGTCGCGAATAAAATGGGCTTTCCTCAAGAGGACATGATTGTCTGGGATCCCTTTAAGGAAAATGGGGGAAATACGGAGGCGGCTATTCGTCAGGCCAAACTGATTCTTTGGAAGGGCCATTGTAGTGTCCACCAAATGTTCCAGCCCGCACATGTCGACTATTTCAGGAAACAGTATCCCGAAATCCAGGTCATCGTGCATCCAGAATGTCACGAGAATGTGGTCAATAAAGCCGACCACGTGGGGTCCACAGAATTTATTATCCAAACCGTTTCCAAAGCACCAGCCGGGACGGCTTGGGTGGTGGGGACCGAATTGAATTTGGTGAATCGGCTCAAGGCGGAACAGACCGACAAAAAGGTATTTTTTCTGTCGCCCATGGTCTGTCGATGCTCCACGATGTATCGGATTGATGGCCCCCATATGTGTTGGACTATGGAAAATCTAGCCAAGGGCCAAGTGGTGAATCAGATTTCGGTTCCAGAAGATGAAAAAATTCTGGCCAAAATTGCCTTGGAGCGGATGATGGCTCAGAGTTAAACGCCTTCCTTTTATTCGTTTCCCTTTCCTCATAATTTGGTCATTCATCTAGAGACTTCTTTTGATTTCCGCTCTCTGCGATGATGTGGGCTCGCCATCACAATTGTTTGACGGGTTTCTAGGGCACGGCTAGAATGCCTTTGCTTTTTTTTACGTTTTCTCGAGTGTTTCGCGATGGATTATAAATCAACATTGAATCTTCCCAAGACCGAGTTTCCGATGAAGGCCAATTTGCCTCAAAAGGAACCAGAGCGTTTAGCATGGTGGGAGCAGGAACGCATGTACGAGCGGATCCAAGAGTCTCGCCAAGATCGTCCGCTGTACATCCTTCATGATGGTCCACCCTATGCCAATGGGCATATTCATATTGGGCATGGGCTGAATAAAATTTTAAAGGATATCATTATTAAATCGAAAACGATGGAAGGTTTTCGTGTGCCCTATATCCCGGGGTGGGATTGTCATGGGCTTCCGATTGAGCACCAAGTGTCTAAGCAGCTTGGTTCTAAGAAAAAAGATTTGAGCGCGGTGGAATTGCGAAAAATCTGTCGGGAATACGCACAGAAATTTGTAGGGATTCAAAGAGACGAGTTCCGTCGTTTGGCTATTTTCGGCGATTGGGATCATCCCTACCTGACTATGGATCATGCCTATGAGGCGGCCATTGTTCGTGAGTTTGGGAAGTTCGTAGAAAAGGGGCGAGTCTATAAGGGGTTGAAGCCAGTGTTGTGGTGTACGGTAGATCAAACCGCACTGGCGGAAGCCGAAGTGGAATATGAGAATCATCTCTCGCCGTCGGTGTATGTAAAATTCCCCTTTACAGCCTCGCCAGTTGAAATGGGTTCAGAAAAACGCTTAGGTCTACCAACCGTGAGAGGGCTCAAAGCTGTTTCGGCTGTGATTTGGACGACCACTCCTTGGACTCTTCCGGCCAACCAAGCGGTGTGTATGCATCCTGAGTTTGATTATGCCGTGCTTCAAGCTGGTGATGAGGCGTTTATCGTCGCGGTGGGTTTGGAAGATACGTTTGCCAAGGCCTGTCAAATCGAGAAATTTGAGGTGCTTGGTAAGAAAAAAGGAAAAGAGTTTGAAGGATGGACATGTCATCCTCCATTTGCCAAGAAGGAGGTTCCCATCCTCAATGGAGACTTTGTGACATTGGAGCAAGGAACCGGGTGTGTCCACATTGCTCCGGGGCATGGAATGGACGACTATCTTTTAACGTTGAAATACAATAAACCGCCACTACTTAATCTGTTACCCAATCAAGAACCATTAGATATCCTAGTGCCGGTAAATAATGCCGGACGGTTTACGGATGAATTTCCTGAATGTGCTGGCCGACCTGTCTTGGAAGCGAATCCCGTAATTGTTGACCTCTTGAAATCGAAGGGGTTGCTAGTTGGGGAAAAGACGCTCGAACATTCCTACCCGCATTGTTGGCGCTGCAAAAAGCCCGTGATTTTTCGGGCTACACATCAATGGTTTGTCTCGATGGAGGAAGCCAATCTTCGGCAGAAAGCGCTCAAAGAAATTGATCACGTTCAATGGGTTCCCGAGCGTGGCCGGGATCGCATACATGGCATGATTTTGAACCGACCGGATTGGTGCTTGTCTCGGCAACGCATGTGGGGGACGCCTATCCCCGTCTTCTCGTGCGAAGGTTGTGCGACCCCGCTTGCTGACCACACCGTGATTGAGCATATCAGTACCCAGATGCAGGAGGGTGGGGCTGATATCTGGTTTAGTCGTTCTGCGTCAGAACTACTGCCTGCTGGAACCACGTGTGTGGAATGTGGACATGGGTCGTTTAAAAAAGAACATGACATTTTAGATGTCTGGTTTGAATCAGGCGTCAGCCATGCGGCGGTGTTGAGACCTCAAGGTGAAGGATGGTACCCCGCGGACCTCTATCTCGAAGGGTCCGATCAGCATCGGGGGTGGTTCCACAGTTCACTCTTAACCTCAGTGACCACGGATGAACAGGCACCCTATCGAGCCGTGTTGACGCATGGGTTTGTGTTGGATGGGGAAGGCAAGAAAATGTCGAAAACGGCTGGGAATGTGATCTCACCCCAAGAAATCATCAAAGAGTCGGGCGCGGATATTTTGCGATTATGGGTCGCCTCGCAAGATTATCAAGAAGACCTGCGTATTTCTAATGATATTGTCAAACAGTTGATGGATGCCTATCGAAAGGTGCGCAATACCTGTCGGTTTCTCCTGAGTAATTTGTTTGATTTTGATGCGGCCTCTCATGCGGTGCCTCATTCAGATTTACCTGAGTTGGACCAATGGGCGCTCTGGCGATTAAGGCAGCTCATCGACAATGTGAAAATGGCCTATGCGCAATTTCAATTTCGACAAGTAGTGCATGAGATCGATTATTTTTGTTCCACGGATATGAGCGCGACCTATTTAGATATCTTGAAAGATCGGCTCTATACCTTTCCAACGAACTCGCGCCTTCGACGCGGTTCACAAACAGTCTTGTTTGAGATTGTGACGGCCTTAGCGAAGCTGATGGCTCCCATCCTGAGTTTTACCGCCGAGGAAATTTGGCAGGTGTTGCCAGAGTCGAAACAGAAAATGTCAAGCCTGGACAGTGTCCATCTTGCGGAATTCCCAGAAACCCCGACAGTGTTCGCCAATCCTGAATTACACAGCACGTGGGAGTATTTATTTCACGTGCGAAAGGTTGTGCAAGGAGCCTTGGAGAAAAAGCGACGAGATAAAGCCATTGGCTCCTCGTTAGAGGGTCACGTCATCTTGCAGGCGACTGAGCCAAAGTGTGCGTTACTTCAACGGTATCTCAAGGATCTTCCCGCGCTCTTTATTGTCTCTTGCGTGGAAGTGAAACCTGTGGCAGAGATTATAGAGAAAGACCATGAATTGGCGGATGTCAGTCTTAGTGTGGTCATCGACGTCGTGAAAGCTGAAGGCGCCAAATGTGATCGATGTTGGAATATTCGAAACGATGTAGGGGATCAGACGGAGCATCCTACGCTTTGTAGCCGCTGTGTCGAGGCATTGGTGTGAATAGTATGATCGGTCGATATGGCGTGCTAGGGTTCGTCGTGCTGACTATTATTGTGGTCGACCAAGTCACCAAAGCCTATATCGATGGCTCAATGTACCTGCACCAATCGATCTCGATCATCCCTGGCTATTTTAATCTCACCTATATCCGAAATCCCGGCGCGGCATTTGGCATTATGGGGACCTGGAGTAGCGGCTTTCGGTTAGTCTTCTTTTTTCTGACGTCGGTGTTGGCCATGGGTTTACTACTCACCATTTTTTTACGACTAGATCCAAAGGATTGGTGGGGACAACTCACTATTGCCTCGATATTCGGTGGGGCCATTGGAAACTTTATTGATCGGTTGCAATATGGCGAAGTCATTGATTTCCTAGATTTCTATATAAACGGCTATCACTGGCCAGCCTTCAATGTGGCCGACTCGGCTATTAGTGTCGGCGTGGTTTCCCTCCTCCTCCTCTTCGCGTTCGAAAAACGCAAACCTGATTTGGCGTCCCAAGAAGATTCACCATCCTAAATAGAGACTATGAATATGGTCCCAATGGAAAGATTTTATTTCGAGTCTGACCCCAATAAATGTTGGTGGGGGAGACTTAGGACTGCGTTTTGGGCTGCTCCAGGAGTCCGACGCCTCGACCAAGCGGCTGCTGCATGTGGTGTCGCATGGCAGTGTCTCTGCGACGACGATCAGTCCCGTGGCGGGCAGTGTGCTGTCGGGTTCGACGGTGACGTTCTCGTGGGGGTATTCGGGCGGGGGCGCCAGTGGCTCAGATGTGGCGTATAAATACACGGGCAAGGAATTGGACAGCAGCACGGCCCTCTATTTTTATGAAGCGCGCTACTACGATGCCGCGCTGGGGCGGTTTATTTCAGCGGATACGATTGTGCCGGATCCGAATAATCCGCAGTATTTAAATCGGTATACGTATGCGTTGAATAATCCGTTACGGTATACCGACCCTACTGGGCAATGTCCGGAATGTGGCGCGCTTGGCAGCGATTACTTTGCCCCCCCCTGGCCATTTTTGAGTCCTCCAGCTTCAGATGTTACTTACCTGGATACAATCCATGTGGAAGACACTCGCATTTATTCAGATTCCAACTCCTCCTACAGCGATCCCTTCTCTTTCAATGATCGAACAGGCAATATTCCTTTTGTGGATGGTAGCTTTTCATCCGAAAATTTCTTTGATGACTTTTTCTCTTCCCCTCCCCCAGAATTCTTTTTTGAGTTTCTCTTTGGGCCGGAAGCAGTTGGAGAACCAAGCCCTTCTATTTTAGAGAGGGCAATTGATACAGGTACCATATTTTTGGGTGGTTTTGGTGCGCCGTTGCTAAAAGTTGCTGGGCCAAGACTGTTTTCGGTTGCTACAAAAGAAGCACTGGCAAGAGGGCGAGCAGCAGAAGCGAGAATTTTAAAAGAGCTTGGCCTAACAAAAAACACTCAAAAGGTTGGTACAGCGGAGGGCAATGCGTTACCGGATGCGTTAGCATCAACTAAGTCCATTGAAATTAAAGATAGGCTTTGTGTATCTTGTCCCAAGCAAATACGTATTCAAGCTGATGCAGCAAGGGTATATGGAAAAGAATCGGTCTTGATTACTGGGACAAAATCTCGCGGAACAAAAAATGCGGAAAAAGCATTTGATACAATTATCAGGCGAGATGATTTGGGGCCACAATGATTGCTGCTACAGCGTACTTTGAGCCAGGCGTTAATGTTAGTGACATTGTAGATTGTCTGCAAGGTCTACCGGAATCCATTAAGCCTGTATATTTTTCCGAAGATGAAGGTAAGGTCATTAAAACAAACTTACTTTCAGATAAAAAACGATTTCGTGTTTTTCAAAAAGATAATCAGTTAGGTTTCTTCTTATACGCAAAAAGCCAAACGCTCTTTAACGTGTCAACGCCCGGTGTTGGATACGCTGAAACAACTATTTCTTTGAAAAAAAAAGAGTCCAGTGAGCTCGTGGTTGATTTCTTTAAATGTCTTGTCCCGTGCAAACCTATCTTTGGTTATGCGGGTGATGAAAACGAGTATGAGCATAGAAATCGTTATTACATTACGCTAGGGAAAAATCACATTGAAGATTGGATAGGCCGAAAGCTAGACAAGTATATTTCTGGTATGTATTGGTACACATTGCTATCTAATAAGTTGCTAGATAAGCACCAGATTGATTTATCCAACTTGTCTGAAGCAGCAATCTCAAACGAAGCACTCGGTGATGGTTCTTTGCGTCTTTTAAAGTTTTATGGAAGACCAGAAGACTGGGAGCAAAATTCAGAACGCTTGGATAGTTTATGTGAAAAAGTTAATGGTGTGTTCTCTCGGCGTTCGGTAGAATCTGCTGTTCGAGGCGTGAGTGATTATCTCAAGTATGACGAAATAATTTCCTGTTGGCGTTAAGTGCCGACATTCAACCACCTACGGTTGAGTAGAGGGGGGAGGTTGCGTGTTTTATGAGATAGAATATGGGGTCAGGAAACTTGTTTCATAATATAGATGACGGAAGTGAAGGTTCCTGCCTTGCCCCGTCTGTCCCAGGTTCAACCGTCAAGTGCACCACGAGCTTCTCGAAAGACTTCGTACGGCGTGCGATACTGTCAACACTTCCGTGGACGATTATTCAACAACTTCTCAATGTGATTAATTTTCCCATGAAAATGGGGTCAAGTTGCTTGCTTGATGATATAGGTGACCGAAGTGAAAGTTTATGCCTTGTCCCGTCCGCCGCGCAGAGAAGATTCCCTCTTATTATGTGATGATTCATGGAAGGCGGCTAGGCAGCGGGTGAAGTCGTATCACAGAAATACGCAAACTGACCTCTTATTTAAAGCGTTCTTTGAGGTGGTTTACCATGTTCATTCGTTCGTGGAGTACGGCAATGATGACAGGTTTGGTTTTTTTCGAACGGAGGTAAAAAACGTAGTGATGTTCGCAGCGGGTGGCAAGGAGGTGCGGGAACTGCTTGGAAAAGGCCTGACTGTGAACTTTCTTCGCGCCAATCTGTTGAAAACAGATGTGCAGTTTATCCAGATACACCCTGGCTTGTTCACTACTCCATTCTAACACCGTATATCGGGCAATCTCTTCAAGGTCCGCATCGGCATCAGGAGTTAATTCATAGGGAAGCATTACCTTAATTCCCGGTGAACGTCTTGAAAAATCTGGTGAGGGGTACGCGTAGAGCGATCACCACGCTCAGCGGCTTCAATCCGGGGCTTGAGAAATTGTTCAAGCTGGTGTAAGGCTTCTTCCTCTGTCATAGATTCGCGGCCCGGTAAATCCGGCAATGACCGATCAAGCACATAATCCTTCATGCTTTTGCCTTGCAAGGCGGCCATGGCCTTTAATCGTTGATGTTGTTCTTGCGTTAGCTCGATAGAGAGACGGCTCATGATTGGTCCTCCTTCACATTATAGGGTCTTTCCCTTATAATGGCACAAAACACATAAATGTTCAAAAGTGAACATTTGTTGAAGGGGTCAGTTTGATTGAAGGGGTCAGTTTGCGTGTTTTATAAGATAGAGGTCGCCGCAAGTTTATTGTGATGAGTGTTGCCGGCCAGTGCGAGATGGCTTGGCTGATTTCACGGCCATCGTGCGGACTCTCATTCCCTTCTGACCTGCCCACGTGCGTATTGTTCTGGTTTACACTTTTAGTCTCTACGCTGTGTGGTAACGTGACCTTTGCAAGAATCGGGTCTCGGCCCGGCAGCCGAGGTCCTTTTGTTTCGGCAAAAGGACCCCAAACCACTGACGCCCTGTTCGGCAGATGAAGAGGGGACAGACGCCAGAGGGGGAGCGGACCAACTCGCCGGGCTCAGACAAGGCCCGCCGGAAATCAAGAGCGTCCGTCCAGGAGACCGAACAGCAGGCGCCCACATTCAATCGTCAAGTGCACCAGGGGCTTCGCGAAAGACTTCGTACGGGGTTTGATAGTTCAAACACTTCCGTGGACGGTGGTTCCATAACTTTTCCATGGGATTGATCTGCCTCGGTCCCAGCTCATGAAAGTTGGTGCCCTTGGGGACGAATCGCCGAAGCAATCCGTTGACCTGCTCCACACGGCCTTTCTCCCAACTGTGATACGGCGCACAAAACAATGATTGGGTGCCCAAGGTCTCGTTGATTTCTTCATGGCTGGCATTTTCACTGCCATTATCATAGGTGATGGATTGTTTGAGCAAACCCTCGTTTATGCTTTTTTTGTAATCCGTGGGACTTTTTTCTCGTTTCCGTGAAGATCTCCTCATTATCATGTGTTGACATTGTGCGCACAGTAGCTGATAATAATGATTGAATGGACAAGATGCCACTATGAGCAAACACGACGTCAGAGCCCGCCGAGCGACCAGCCCGAATATCAATATCCGGGTGAAACCTCATACACGTGCGTTGATTGATCGCGCGGCAGCCACAACAGATAAGACGGTGACAGAATTTGTTCTCGAAGCCGCGTGTCGTGAAGCCGAGGATGTTCTTCTGGACCGGAGACTATTTACTCTCAACAAAACATCGTATCAGGCGTTTGTCGCGGCACTCGATGCGCCCACACAAAACAATCCGAAACTTCAAGCCTTACTGAGCCGGAAACCGCTTTGGGGAAACTGAGCACAGCCCCGGACTCGACGCCAAATTTTTCCGCGCCCAAAGCCCTCAGCACCGATCATAATCTTGATGACTTTGATTGTGGTCATGACACGCTGAATGACTGGCTCAAAGGCCGGGCGATTAAAAACGAGGCATCAGGTGCGTCACGGACCTATGTGGTCTGCCTGCAGAATCATGTGATTGCGTATTACACTCTGGCAACGGGTGCCGTCCAATGCCCGGATGCTCCAGGCCGAATCCGCCGCAACATGCCAGACCCTATTCCTGTAATGGTCCTTGGTCGTCTAGCCGTACATCTTAATTGGCAAAAGAAAGGATTGGGTAGCGATCTTCTGGCCGATGCCGTCAAGCGTACTCTGCAAGCTAGCGAGATTGCCGGGATCCGTGCCTTTGTGGTTCACGCCCTCTCTGATGCAGCCAAACAATTTTATGAACGGTTTGGTTTTCAGCCATCCCCCACAGATCCGATGGATCTGATGATTGCCTTGCAAGATGCCCAGGAAAATTTATCGCACACGCTCTTTTGAGCAATCATTTGAAAAAAGCGGCCTCTCAGAATGGTTTTGTCCCAAACAGGAGCTGGAGGCGAATATGAATATGAGGTCAGGTTGCTTGTTTTATGATATGGCTTCGCATTTGGTTTGCACTTGGGGTCATTGCTTGACTATGTCTATCATTCAATTATGAGGGCACATTTTTTGTTGAGCGTTTTGTCTGATGATGCGCAGTTGTTTGGATGATTGGTCGGCTTTGGTGCGCATTTTCCCCATCCCCACCACGCAAGAATCTCTCTGCTTGGCCTTTTTATACTCCACCCCGTTCGATGTTTTATTCGTCGTCCTTTGTAGAGCCGGGTCTCGGCCCGGCAGCCGAGGTCCTTTTGTTTCGGCAAAAGGACCCCAAACCACTGACGCCCTGTTTGGCAGATGAAGAGGGGACAGACGCCAGAGGGGGAGCGGACCAACTCGCCGAGCTCAGACAAGGCCCGCCGGAAATTAAGAGCGTCCGTTCCAAGGGCCTGACGGCCGGCGTCGGTTGAAACCAAGCTGATCAATTGTTCAAGCATTATCTTTCATCTTTGGCTCCAACCTTGTGTGCCCTCTATCATCTTCAGAGTCTGGTCTTTATTCCCTATAGATTTTCTATGGGTATATACTATGAAGTATCTACAGGCCTGTTTTATTTTCGTGTGTTGACAGATCAGGGGAGCAGGATTTGATTCCGTTTCTTATTATGCTGGTGAGTGCTGGGGTGAGTATGGGGGCTCTGTCTCAGGAGCCAGTGAATACCTGTCCGTCTTGGGGGACGCCGATCCATGTTCATATTCATGGCATTCGCAATACCCGTGGAACGATGAAGGCAGTGTTGTATGGTCCAGACCCTGAAACATTTTTAGTGAAAGGGAAGAAAGCTGATAAGGAGCGGGAGCCTACTGAAAAAGACTCAATGACGCTTTGTGTGGCTGCGCGCGAACAAGGTCAATATGTTGTGGTTGTCTATCATGACGAAAATGACAATCATAAATTTGACCGCAATTGGATTGGCCTTCCAACCGAAGGATTTGGTGTGTCCAATGATCCCACCTTCTATCTAGCCCCACCAAGTTTTGAAGAATCGGCGTTCGAGGTGAATGGAGACCTCACCCATGTCGACGTCGAAGTGAAATACTGAAATAATTTCCGGCGTGGTGGCTATCCTATGGCCATTAAAATATATTGTTGGGGTTTTGTGCGCCAAATTTTCTAAGACCCACTTCCATGAAACCACGAGAAATCGTCCACGAATGGGCCAATGTATGAAGTGTTTCACGTAGACCGTGAACTCAAGTATTTTTCATATTGCTGCTTGCTGAATACTGAAGAGAGGGAATTTCCCTTTAGGGCGAGAGAGGATCTGATGGGGATGATGCCAGAATCTCAGTTTGAGTCGTGAGAATCTAAATAGCTATTCTTATTGAAGTCCCGTTAACCCACATTCTGCGTTGCAAGGTTCGATAGAACAGATTTATTTTGTGGAGGTCTCTGGGACTTGAAGGGAAGATGTTCTCAGGATCGATAAAGGAATGCCCTCCTGGCCCATGGAATGTTCATATCGAACAGCAGCGGTTCCGGTATTATAGGGAATCCCTAGCTGTTGACGGACGTCCGCTTCGAGCCAGTCGCGCAATCGCACGAGTTCTGGAGAGCTCAGATGGTCGGTGTAGACATACGCGGTATATTCCCCTGGAATGCCCTTGTAGTATTCTGCCGTTTCCCGATAATCGACGGCGACACTGTGGAGGCGGTCCCCAGTTTTTTTATAGGTATAGGTCCAAATGCCAGGTTGAGTCTCGATGGCCTCATCGAAGTAGGGTGTCCCGGGATAGGTTGTAATGACGCTTGTATCAAAGTCATTTGGTTCGACCTCGATCAGCCAATCTCGCGTCGCTCGAATGGTTTCTTCAGATTCTCCAGGGTGACCGACGGACATGAGCGCTTTCACTTTCAAGTTATGCCGTTTGGCGATGTCCATGCAACGAGTGTTATCAGCTTGAGCAGCTTTTTTCTGGATATTCGTCAGGATACGTTCGTGCCCGGATTCAAATCCGACAAGAATCCACCGAAATCCTGCTCGATACATGGCTTCGGCTTGTTCGTCAGTAAAGAGCTCGGCTTTAATGAACCCACGAAGGCGAAACTCAACGCCAAGATTTTCTTGCGCTTTGGCAATGAGATTCATTAATTCAACGAACTTGGGGTTCACATTCAGTTCATCGTCGTAGAACATGAACCCTTTGGTGGCATAGGTCTCGTATAAGTGAACAACCTCCTGGACAATGCTTTCCGAGGTTCGCATCCGAATTCGTCGTAAGAACGGACTCATCCGTCCTCCACAGAATCCACACCCGAACGGACAGCCCAATTGAGCGATTAAGGAAAGGGCTGGGACGCCGTCGATTTCGTACTGATAACTGTCGACATCCAGAAGATGTCTGGCGGGCAAAGGAAGCTCTGTGAGGCGTTTATTGGTTAAGAATAACTCAGACTTCGGATCGTCTCCGTCCACTAACTTTGGCGGGTGCTCAGTCAGGGCTCTAAAAATAGCCTCTTCTCCGTCTCCAGTGACCAATACATCGAACATGTCACATAATTGGTCCAATCCGGTGGTCCCACGGCCTGCATGATTGTGTTTCTTTTCATACAGGTGTGCGGCATGAATTAAGGTGACGTGTGGCCCACCAAGAATGATTCTGGCATGGGGTTGAACCTCACGAATCGTTTTGTGGATCTTGGATGCCGCTGGCATTTGAGGTGTGGTGGCGGTGAGTCCATAGCATGTGGCGCGGTGGCTTTTTGCATAATCGTGCACCACTTGTTCGAAATTTTCCACCCCTGACAGGTCCAACATGTCTACCGTGACCCCTGCTTGCTCCAGGACGGCGGCGATTTTCAAGATTCCCAGGGTCATAAAGACCCGTTCGTCTAGCAGAAAAATTGATGGTGGGGTGATGAGGCAGATATGAGGCATCATTTTTTCGAATTTTTGTGAGGAAGGAGAATTTTTTTCAATGATAAGCATGGTCGATGGAATCGCTTATTTCTAAGGTGGCGAACTCAATTGTCTTCTTCAAAGGATTGATTGGAAATAGGCGATGGTTTTTTTTAAGCCTTCTTGGAGTGAGATCTCTGCCTCCCAGTTCAGTAAGGCTTTCGCTTTTTCGATATTGGGACGACGGACTTTTGGGTCATCAATAGGCAGCGGAAGAAATTCAATTTGGCTTGTCGATTGTGTGGTTTCTAGAACCATTTTTGCAATTTCTAGAACAGTGAGTTCACGAGGGTTGCCAATATTGACAGGGTTATGAACGGACTCATCGTTTGTCGGGACCCGTCCAAATTGTACATCACGTTGAAATTGTTTGTCTGTTCGCTGATCATGGGCTGGCGCCATAAGGAGTTTGATGATGCCTCGAACGAGGTCGTCGGCATAACAAAAACTCCGCGTTTGCGAGCCATCCCCATAGACGGTGAGGGGTTTATTTTGTAATGCCTGTACAATGAAATTGGATACCACGCGCCCATCACCGGGTCGCATCCGAGGTCCATACGTATTAAAAATTCGAACAATTCTCGTGTCCAACCCATGGACTCGATGATAGGCCATAGTCATTGCTTCAGCAAACCGTTTGGCTTCATCATAGACCCCACGGGGACTAATCGGATTTACATTACCCCAATAGGTTTCGGGTTGAGGATTAACCAGAGGATCGCCGTAGACTTCTGACGTGCTGGCCAAGAGAAATCGAGCCTGCTTGGCTTTGGCCAACCCCAATGCCTTGTGTGTACCATGGGATCCGACTTTCATGGTGGCAATGGGGATTTCTAAATAGTCTTGTGGACTGGCTGGTGAAGCAAAATGCAATATTGCATCAAGGGGCCCTTTGACATGGAGGAAATCGCATACATTGTATTCCAAGAAGGAATAATTGGGATTGCCAAGAAGATGGTTAATATTTTCCGGATTCCCCGTACTGAAATTATCCAGTCCAATAATGTGATGCCCGTCCTTCAGCAAGAAGTCAGAGAGATGGCTCCCTAAAAACCCAGCACCGCCAGTAATCAGAATTTTCACATTGCCTCCTTAATACTCAGTCAAAAACGATTCATTCAGGGGCTCAGACCTAGAAAACGTTTGTAGGGGGAATTGGCCTGAATATTCTATGAACCCGAGGTAGGAATAAGTTTAAACTTTACTCCATTTTTAGGACAAAATCTAGAGGGTTTAGTCTTGCAGAAGGAAGGAGAGCGAGAGGTAAGCCGTTTATTCACTAAAGGGTAATGTTTCTTCACGGTGAAGGATGAGAGAGTCAAGCCCTGCTTCCCAAGTTTGGGAGAGTGGTCATTGAATTGATTCCTCATGCCAAGCTTGGAACATAAGGAGGCTCCAGAGAAGGGTATCATGGTCTTGCCAGCCTGAAAGGTGTTGTTGCCAAACACGATGCACTGTTTTTGGTGTGAGTAGGTCTTGCTCCCGTATGCGTGTCTCATTCAACAAATGTTCCGCCCAATCCCGTAATGGGCCTTTGATCCATTCCGAAACTGGGACAGCGAAACCTTTCTTGGGGCGTTCGGTCAGTTCAGGAGGAATATATCGTTCAAGTACCTTTCGTAGGATAATCTTCCCTCTATTACCTTGTAACCGCATCGAAAGGGGAAGGCTCCAGGCAAACTCGACCAAACGGGTATCCAGCAAAGGACAGCGGACTTCGAGGCTGACTGACATGCTGGCTCGATCGACTTTGACCAGGATGTCATCGGTGAGAAACGTCGCAAAGTCTAAATGCATCATACCTTGAACAGGGTCTACCCCTGTTGCCCAATCCTTCGAATTCGTCAGTAAGGAGGTCAGGTCGTTGGCATGGTGAACATAATCTTGAATTCGCTGACATCGAGCATGTCGTTGTGCCACTAAATCTACGGGGCTAGATGCTGAGATCCATCGAGATTTTTTTCCTATTCTCCCGAAGAATTTTTGCCATGTGGCAATTTCCCCAGTTTGTGAATTTCTGGATGAGTTCAATAGACTCCAACTGGCTTGTCCGATGGAGGTCATGGCTGCTGCCATTCGTCGACGGGCCCAGAGAGGTCTGTTGCCCCACGTTCCCCACCGCTTGAGACATTCTGGATATTTTGAATAACCTGCAAATAGTTCGTCGCCTCCATCGCCACTGAGGGCGACCTGCACGTCTTGTCGAGCCAATTTAGAAAGCAGCACGGTTGGTATTTGGGAGGAGTCGGCAAAGGGTTCGTCGTAAATTTTGGGGAGTTCGGGAATAACGGCTTGGGCGTCCTTGGGCGAAATATACAGTTCGGTGTGATCGGTTCCTAGGTGTCGCGCGATATCTTGGGCATGCTGGGCTTCATTGTATTTTGATTCCCAAAATCCAATCGAGAATGTTTTGATGGGGCGAGTACTCATCGATTGCATCAATGACACCACCATTGTGGAGTCAAGTCCCCCGGATAATAAAGCTCCGAGGCTGACATCTGCGATCATTCGACAACTCACGGTGTCGCGTAAAATCTTGTCCAACCGGTCTGTGGCCTCTTCCAACGAACCAGTAAAAGGGTGGTGTCCCCCCTGTTCGGCAATGGTTCGAGCCGACCAATACGAACGAGGGATGGTATTTTCTATGGTGCTGTGTGAATGAATGGTGACCAGATGGCCTGGAGGGAGCTTGCGAATGCCCTGATAAATACAATAGGGGGAAGGCACCCAGGAGTATTTGATGAAGAGCCCAAGAGCATCTGGGTTAATTGCTCGATCAAATTCAGGGTGCGCGCGTAAAGCCTTCAACTCTGAGCCAAAGAGAAATGTGTCATGAGACCATCCATAGTACAACGGCTTTTTTCCAACGGGATCTCGAACCAATGTGAGAGACTCCTGCTCTTTGTCCCATAGAGCAAGAGCAAACATTCCAAGCATTTTCTCTAGGGTTTTCTCAAGGCCCCATTCAGTCACGGCTCCCAGTAGCACTTCGGTGTCGGAATGACCTCGGAATTGAAACCCCTTGCGTTCGAGCTGTTGGCGTATTTCCTTGAAATTATAGATCTCTCCGTTATAACTCATCACAAATCGATGGCAGGCGGAGGCCATGGGTTGGTGCCCTTCGCTGGAGAGATCTTGGATCGAAAGACGTCTGTGCCCTAGGGCTATCCCGATTTTTTTATCAACCCAGATTCCACCATCATCAGGTCCACGATGTACAAGGGCATCAGCCATATGCTGCGAAACGGACTGCATCCATTTCTGGCTAGAAGGACGGTGGGGGTTAAAGAATCCGCAGATTCCACACACGGTGATGTCTTCCTCTCAAAAGACCGAGATGTCAAGGTTCATGTTGGAAGTAAGGCCTCGAGATATTGTTCTGAAATGGTGTGGATATCAAATTCAGCTGCACGTGCTCGAAGTCGATTGGCATTGGGGGGATGCTCTAAAGTCTGAAGGATGGCTTCAGCTAAGGTCTTATCATCTCCAACAGGAACTAATGGGCCAAAGGCTCCATTGTCCAAAATTTCTTGTGGACCGCTGCGACAATTTGTGCTGACGACTGGGCATCCACAGGCGAGGGCTTCAATGAGCGCGTTCGGAAGGCCTTCCAAAGCCGAAGAGAGAACAAAGACTGAGGCCCGTGTCATATAGGCATAGGGGTTGGCTTCAAATCCCGGAATCGAAAAATCTGAGGCAATACCTAATTCAGTCGCCAAACTTTCAAGGGCCTGTCTTTCGCGGCCTTCCCCAAGAATGACCAGTCGTGCAGGGCGTGTGGCACGAACATGCGAAAAGGCCTTTAAGAGAGTCTGAAAGTCTTTAGCCGGGACGAGTCGCCCAACGCCCAATACGATGGGGATTTCTCCCGCATTAAACCAAGGATGGGAGATGGGAAGGAGGGATTGGGCTCTAATGTGGTCGGTAAGCAGAGGATTGCAAATGGCCTTAATCCGTTCGCGAGCGAGACCAGTGTAGGAAGAAATATCGTCGGCGACTCCATGCGAGACGGCAATTACGAGATCTGCTTGTGAATACACTTCTCGTATTAAAGGTCGCGAAAAGCGCCAACGCCATTTTCGAGACTGTTGAATGACTGTCGATAGTGTGGATCGTTCGCTGACGACAACTCGAGTTCGATTGGCAGCGTTTTTTTTCGCCCATACGGCAACAAGGTTGGCATGGGTTTTTGCTGCAAGGAGGGCGTCTGGTTGTTCTCGAATAAGGTAGGCCGTCAAGCCAGAAAGGTACCGAATCGTTTTGGGTGGTTTGTGAGGTAAAAGAATGGGGAGAAGAAGAGCCAGCGCTAGACAGGGATTCGCGATGAGAACACGAAGTCGACTCACCAAGCCTGAAGAAGGTTTTAGGGCTACCACATTGATGGTGTGAGGGACGGTATCAAGAAACGCTCCCTTCGTTTGGCACAGAAGAAGATCCACTCGATGGCCAGATGCTGTGAAAGCTTTTGCCAGGTGAAGCATGACTCGTGCAACCCCTCCTCCTGCCAAGGAGGGAATAAAAATAGCCAGATGTTGTTTGGCTGTGGAAGGAGAGTGGTTGATGGAAATGTCCTTCTTTTTGAGTGTTGGCGTGGCTCGAACGAATGGAATATTAATATTGGATTATGCTTAAAAAATCTTTGAAGGAAGCAACTGTTTTGGTACTGCCGCCAGGACATGTTTACTCAAAGGGGAGCTCAAGAAATATTTCCCAATTGCCCACCCTATCTTTTTTCGAGCCGTCCAACATGCTTGAAGCCATTTTTGACCGAGTGCATGGGAAAAGGCAGGTTCGGCATAACAGTGAGTCTCTTGGTTAGCTTGCTGCAATCGTCCTAGCCATTCTTTGGCCCACCGGAGATAGTCAGCATCGGGGACAAAGTGAGATTTTCGCATTCGAGAGAGCGTCAAATGGGGTTCAAGATCTTCCTGGGAAAAGGCGATTCCCAATTCATGCAGTTGCCTGCTGATGATCTCTTGTTTTTTCGTATCACCAAGGCCTGGGGTTTGCCCAGTGATCTGTTGTGGGTGAATTCGGCCATAGACGAGACATTCGGGAATGTTGCCTAGCTTATACTTTTTGGCAAGCCGGACATGCAGTTCATAGTCTTGGCAGCGTGGGAAGTCATTGCGATACCCATATTCTTGCAAAATGGCTGTTCTGGCCATAATTGAACGATTGCTCATGGCACACCGGAATAAAAATTGTGCATGGAT
>JAJDBR010000241.1 GCA_029261275.1 Nitrospirales bacterium | reverse complement strand
GCAGTTGCCCTTCACGTTATTGATAGTATGGATGGCAATGGGGCACGTGTTGATTTCGCTGGTTTTTTAAGTGGAGTGGTACGGCCCCTCTTAAAATGGGAGACGGAATTTACTCCTAAGGAGAAGGCTGTTGTATCAGGGGGAGGTTGATGAGGGAAAATTAGCTGGTCTTTCACTTTCAGAATTAAAAAGAATCCTAGGAAATTTGACTCCATGGGTTTAAATGTGAAAATTAAAAGTATAAATTCGATAGATTATTGAGCAACAAATTATGCAAATGGAAAATCCTCTTTCCTAATCCCTAGCCAATAGAATCCTCACCCATTCGCTCAATACAACAGTGCTACATTAAAGATATTTGAAGCGAATAAGAATTGTGATTTAGCTCGTTATTCTTAGGCTTATAACAGCCGACTCCCACATTGTTTTGGTCTGACTGGTCAGGTATGTGATTGCGTTAGGCCGTCATTAATACCCCCAGGCCGAGCGGCTTTACCCTAAGAGGATGCGATCCACCACATACCAGGATGAAGGGTTCGAAGAAAAGGGGCCATCTCTGATTTTCGACGGGGATCTTGGTGAAGGGGGAAGAATGAAATTGGATAATTGTGAAATGATGGTCGATAAGTCCAGAACCTTCCAATATATAAAAATAGAAAGTAACGGAAGACGCTATTTTTGCGTTCAGCAAAGTCTTATCGATGTAATTTGGGTCCTGTATTTTGAAGAAAATCCGTCGCGTCCTACCATTACTCCCGATTCAACCCCAACCCGACTCGGTTTTGTTCTTGGCTGGCTTCGGCAGCAATTCGGGGATATTCGAATGAATTTAAAAAGTCTCATGAAATTTGTGTTTCATAAATATCAACTAAAATCGATTGATGGGGTGATATGCCTATCTTACTATGGCCAAACATGTATGCCGGTTCATAAGGGATATAAGATATTCGATCTTCGTAGGGGGATGGTCCTGAAAGTATTTGACCAAGATATTAGTACCTCCCTAATTTTGAGTGAAATCGAACAGTTAAGACTTGTTTCCAAAATTGATTTTGCTCCCTCTATCGGGAGATGGAATATTCAGGATAGATGGTATGAGGAAAATTATGTAAATGGTTCAATGGATTCATCACATTTGCTGATGGACTCCGCTACTTTGTTGAAAAAATTTCGGGGTGAAGTTGTTCAACATATGAAGGATTTGGTTTTGTTTCAAAAACCCATAACCAAGAATGCTATTGACTATGTTAATGACATTTCCAGCATTTTGGAAGTCAGCGGAATGTCAAAACGGGAAGAAAGTATGAAGGAATTTAGAGAAATCAAAACTTTCATTGATTCTGTCGTTGAACGGTTGCATGGTGCGGGGAATTATCCTATTCAGGTTGTTTTTGCTCATAGCGATTTTGTTCCAGCAAATATGATGCAAACAAGTAAGGGAATGAAGCTTGTTGACTGGGAAGAGGCCAAGTATCGGAGTGCGTTATTTGATTTCTATAGCTATTTCTTTTTTCGACCTGTTTGGCTGAAAACTGGGGTTAAAGAATTAACTAGGGAGATCCAAGAAGCATTGTCCATATTTATCTCGAGTATAGCTACTGAAAGTCCGGAAGTTTCTAAAAGTTTATTGAGTTTAGAGAACGATTACCGCTGGATTTTTTACATTGATTTGCTCTGCCGGCAAATGAAACGTGAAATGACCGATACACGCCTAGATATTAGAAGCATTATTTTTCAATATATGGGAACCTTTAATCGTTATGAAGAGGAACTGGCACTTAATTCTGAGGGAAAAACCTAAGGTAATTCATCAACGCAAAGCTGACGTTTCCTTTTTAAGGCCAGCCGATGAAAATTCAGCATGAGAACATATTTTGCGTTTTCGGTTTGAAGGAAATTTTCTATACTGATAGAATGATTGTATGAGACAGAGCATCAAGAAATGGCTAATTGAGTTTCCTGTTTTGAGGAAAATTTGCCTAAAAATTTATATTAATGGGATGATTTTTTTTCTTATGATGCGGCATCCACTTGTTTTTATGCGGCATTATTTGACTTTTAAAATTATAGTTGGGCCGGGGTTTTCAGGCTTCAAAGGTGGGATTTTCAATCCGGGCGCTGTGGTGGATGATCAGGATAATATTATTACGCTTTCCAAAGGCCAAATTCATCATTGGATAGATGCGACAGGTGATCTCCATCAACACTTCCTCAAGGGTGTGCCACTTCTTCTCTCCCTGGATTATGAGTCTCGAGTACAAAAGAGCTATCCAATTCACCAGTTGGAAGGGTATCCGAGTGATGACGATTTAGAGCTCGAAGACTTTCGACTGTTTCGCGTAAATGGTGAGTACTGGGTAAATCACAACCTGGTACGCGCTGTCCGCAACGAAGATTACGTGGGTTATAGCGCCTCATACCCAAGTCTGTCGCGCCTTGACCTCAAACGCAAAACCCTAACCTTTCTTGGTTACCCCCAAGTGGACTTTTCCACTCAATGTAAGGAAAAAAATTGGACATATATTCAAGACAATAAGGATCTCTATCTATTCTACTCCGTTGATCCCTATCGGGTTCTGAAACTTACTGATCCCGAGTCCTTAACATTTTCCACAGTCATTCATCACACAATTAATCCGGTTCTCCAAGACATTGGTGGATATGGCACTATGGTATCCTTTAGCACCAACCCCATTCTTTATGATGACCAACATTTTTTATTATTGGTTCACCAGGTCGACCCTAACGGTTTCGGTCGTTTGTATTATCAATGGGGTGTGTTGATAGATAAAGACAGCTTGTATCCGACGAGGGTTACCGCTTCGCCTCTCTTTTCTGGCTTAGCCGCACGAGGGCGCGTAAAAGGTGTCATTTACACCACCGCTGTCGTCAATAGAGGTGCTGATTTTAACTTTTATGGCGGCGAAGGCGATACCTATATCTCCTATGCACAGCTTTCGAAGCGGCAGCTCGATTCAAAGTGGAGCGACATTCCCAAAAATACGGAGTCAAGGGGATCTTACTGTGGCAACAGCACATTGGTACATGCATGACTTGGCTGTGCCCTATGGCTCAGCTCAATATTTCTAAGGGGTTGATTCTGTAGCCGCTTTTTGGAAAGAGAACAAATGGAACAGCAATCTGAGCCCTTTGTTAGCGTCATAACACCAGTCTACAACCAGGGGAAGTATCTTGCAGACTGTATCGAAAGTGTCCTTGCCCAGACCTATACGCATTGGGAATACGTCATTGTTAACAATTGCAGCAGCGATCAGACATTGGAGGTGGCTCAGCATTATGCTCAACAAGATCCGAGAATTCGGATTCACACCAATTCGACTTTTTTGGATTTAATGCCCAATTGGAATCATGCGCTTCGTCAGATTTCTGATGCCAGCCAATACTGTAAAGTGGTCCATGCTGATGACTTTCTTTTTCCAGATTGTCTCACTCAAATGGTACGATTGGCTGAGGGCCATCCCAATGTGGGACTGATCGGATCCTATGGACTAACTGGTACACGCGTTGAGATGGATGGTTTACCTTATCCGAGTACAGTTGTCGCGGGAAAAGAAATTTGTCGCGCCTTTATGTTCCATATTGCCAAGCTGGGCGGGTTGTGGCTTTTTGGAAGTCCCACTTCTACCCTGATTCGCTCCGACCTTATTCGCAAACGTGCTTCTTTTTACAATGAGGAAAATATCCACGCCGATACCGAAGTCTGTTGCGAGGTTTTACAAGAAACTGATTTTGGTTTTGTCCATCAAGTGTTGACGTATACCCGAGAACATATCGAACGTCAATCAACCTCTTCCGCTGATTTATATAAAAATATTCTGTGTGAACTAACTATCTTTTTGAAGTATGGGCCAATTTGCTTGGACGAACACGAATATGCCATGTGTGAAAAAAGAGCGTTTAAAGTATATTATCAAACATTAGCTAAATGTGTCTTGATGAGGAAAAGGCGAGAGTTTTGGGCCTATCACACGGATCAATTAAAACGGGTTGGCCACCCACTCAGCTTAATCAAGTTAGGGCTATCTCTTGTTGCAGAGCTTAGCAGCTTGGTGCTTAATCCAGTCTCGACCTATCAGAAACTTAGGAGGCGGGTGCATAATGATTTCCATTATGAAATTCAGAGGGAGGTAGTAGGTTCAACATTAGGTAGATAGTCTTTTTTCTTTGATTTGTCTTTAAAATTTTCCTGGAAATCTTTCCAAAAATCATCGATATTTCTGTGGACAGGCGCCTATGTGGGCCTCCTTTTCGAAGATCGGTGGATAGCAAACAAACCGCCGAGAAGGGCTATAAATGGGACAAGCCAGATCAGGCGGCTCTGGAACCGATCATGGACCCCAGATAAAACCCCACAAACAGCCGCATTCAAGACCAAACTTGTTAGTACCAACAGGAATAGCCCAAGCCACCGTCCATCTCGCCGATAGATAGCCACGATCGCCCATATACAGGCCACAACTAAGCCCACATAGGTCGCTCCCCTATGAAGTGGCCGAATAATTGAGATCGGAAGTTTACCTGTGCTTTGCAAGGAAGTCTCATAAGAAGGGGCCATATCTGGGAAATGCTTCTGAATTGTCCTGTAAATTGACCAGTCGCCAAGATACGAGTGCAGCCCATTGCCAGTATCGAAGGAAACGAGCTGTCGCTGAAACGCTGTTAACGCGTTCTGTAAATGCCACAATGGGTAGGTCCTCAGAGAGGCCAAAATGAGTTCACGAGATTCAGCCCTAGTCTTGTGGGTTCCACCAGTCCTGCTTAAGAGACTGTCAGGCTGACCGGCAGACTTCCAGATATACGCATCCATAGTCGTGGGAAGCTCGTCTTGATAGTCACAAAGGGCGTAGTGTTTTTCATCACAATGTTCGTTCAAATATTTCTTGATCGGACCATCCGCAATAAATCGACCCATTAGAAATGCATGACTCATGGGCGCCAGTGTCAGCTCGCCACGATGGAGCAAGTGAACCGAGGCGAGTAGGCAAACTGCCGTGAAGATTGAACCAATCAACATAGCTAGCATTTTCATCGTCAATAGGTGCCGGTTGAATGGGAGTAGATTAACGAGGACCAGAGCTAATGTAAGGCCTATGACCAGGGGGAGGTGGGTTAAATGAAGCGTAATCATCCCAGTTAGTCCGAGGCAGCATAGGCTGGTTTCAGTCCGACTTAGTTTGTCATGACACATGCCCAGCAAAAAACATAGCAAGACCACGATGGCGGTAAAATAATCAGCCATGATTTGCCCCGAATGCCATGGGAGACTTGAGAAGATTGCTAGTGCTAACGTCACCAACAGAAAATAGATGCGATGTACCGTCCCAATCATCGTGCGTAGGGTCAAATACAAGACATAAAGAAAAATTAAATTTTGAAAAAAAACAATAGGCCATAACGACAAGGTTCCGTGCATGGGGAGCAGAAAAAAACTATAGAAAATGGGGCGATCCAATGGTAAGGAAGAAAACGACAGTGCCGTATCGAGGTAGGTGCCAGAGTCTGAGAATACTAGAGGAAATCCATTGAGTATTGCTGCCCAGGACAAGAAGAAAGTCGCGAGACATACGGTGAGCAAGCTATAGACAAGATTTAGAGAGGAAGAATTTCGTACCAACATCTTAAAATGCTTATTTGTAATTGGGAGAAAAGACTTCTGCTATTTAACTCATTGATACATAGCTTGGGAAATCCTTCTAATAGGTTATAGAGGCAATCGCCCTACAACTTCCCCATTTTTGCAAGCTTCTTTCATGTTAGATACTCTCAATATTAAGTGAGAAGGGATTCCAAGAACCGTTAGGCATGAATTGTTCGCCTGCTCATACTCGCAATACCTTCAGGGTCCCAGGTGAAATTGTGCATGCTCCCTTGTAAAGCCTATGCGCGAGCATTGGAGAATTTACGACCCCTGATTTTTCAGTACGATAGGATAGCGAGACAGATCGATTCTTGTGCCCCCTATGTCGATGCCCCATCCTCCTGACCCTATCAAGGATATTGGACCCGAGTTGGCCCTCAGTCGGTGCTCAAAGAACCGCGATGCTTAGGTTCGAGCCACAGCGGTTATTCCCCTATGTCGTCTAACCTCCTGCTACTGGAGCAGGGAGCGGGGAACCCAAAGTTCGGAGCCTAGCATAGGAGCTGGGACATTGTTGCTATGGTATGGGTTTCTACCCTGTCGCTGATTCGACAAGATAGTATAAATAACGACGCCAGTTAGTTGATTGGAATTGTAAACAACGGCATCCCGCCTCCCTAGCCTGAGACCGATGACAGTTTTAAGCCTTATACAAACAAACTAGCCAAGAAGGAAAAGCACCTTGGAACAGCCAACAGTTAGTGCGATTATCATCACCTATAATAGGGCAAATTTCCTGAAAAAATCTATCGAGAGTATTTTAAATCAAACCTATCATGATTTTGAAATACTTATTGTCGATGATTGTTCGCCAGATCATACCCGTGAAATAGTAGAAGGATTTAACGATAAAAGAATAAAATACTTTATACACGAAAACAACAAAGGAGAAGGAGGGTCACGCAATACAGGTTTGCAACATGCCAGGGGAAAATATATTGCTTTTCTTGATGATGACGACGAATGGCTAGAAAATAAGCTTCAGAGACAAGTTTCCCTATTAGAGACGGCCTCACATGAAATTGGCGTTGTCTATACTGGTCTAATTCGTATTGATGGCAAGACAGACGAAATTATAGACACTAATCAAATTCAGAAGGCCTCAGGTCACATTCTGAGCAATCTTATCCAGGGGAAAAATTTTGTTACGCCATCTACTGTCATGATTAAAAAGGAATGTTTTGAATCAGTGGGCATTTTTGACGAAAAACTTCCGACAGGTTTTGATTATGACATGTGGATTCGTATAGCAAAGCATTATCAATTTCAATACCTCAATGAGCCATTAGTTAAATACCGGATACACTCATCACAGCTCTCAGGGAATTACCAGCTTCAGATTAAAGGAAGAGAGGCTATGTTTGCAAAGTACAAAGATTACTTTAATGAACCAAATATCCACAATAGCAAAAGATATTTTGAACTTGGAATATTGCACTGTCTAAATGGGGATCATAAATCGGGTAGAAAAATGTATACTAAATCTATATCTTTATATCCATATAATCTCAAACCTCCTGTCGCCTTTTTGTTGACATTGTTAGGAAACCGGAACTTTCAGAGATTCCTTCAATGGATTAATAGAAAATCAGGCCCTGCCTAATTCTTCATTGAGAGACAAAATGGCGTGGCTGGAATTTCTTGGGATGATCTTGCCGACGGTCTTGCCCACCGTCGTACCAGACGAGCTACAACAAGCCTTCTCTCTAAGCCATTTGGCGCTCTATTTATTCTTCTTTGAAGAATCTTCACCCTTGCATTGATGCAATGTTTCAGGTTGGTAAGCAAGGAGGTCAATGGGTGACGATTTCACTGACAAAACTCAGAGTTACACAGAAGATTTTTTTCTGGGTTGCTAGTTTTTTAGCTTTGAGTGGTGGAGTAGAGTTAGGTCGAGAGTAAGTGTGCGCATTGCAACCCACAATCGTTGCGATCTGTTCCATGCATCCATTAGGAGGGTGCTCGGGCCAACTTGTCAGGATTTTGAACCCATTATTGTTGATGATGCATCAACAGATTAATGCTGCTCAAGCAGTTCCCCGAATTGCAGGAAAATCACAATTGAGTATGTGCCTCAACCTTTATTGCGATATTTATGTAGATGATCTTAGCCGGAATTGCTCCAAAAAGCTTGATGGGATTGAACAAGAGCTTGAATTAATGGATGACAAAAGTTGTTCAGGGTTGTCAGGCAGGGACCTGAAGAATCATAATGGCAGGCTTAATCTGATTTTAGAGGTCAATCTTTTCTATAAGAGCCATATGCAAAGGGGGAGGACACATTTACGGCCTATCCTCATTCAAAGCTACATAGGAATGAGAAACTATTTTAATCCCTGTTTATCTTTCCTGGGAACCAAAAACTGTACCCGCATAAAACATATAAAGAATGCTGTGGCCTCTGAACATTGGCATTGTGGCTTTCCAACCCTCATTTCCGGAACCCAGTTCAGCCTAGGTCAGGTGGTGGCCATGTCAACTATCGTGGTTTTTTTGATTCCCTTTCCCTCCCTTATTTCATTTTCACCTTGGTAAGCTGAAAGCTTGAACATACAAAGGATAGGCGATATGAAGGGAAACAAGATCAGTCTAGTAAATACTAAGGTATTGATATAGGTGGAAGGGGTGCGTTACTTTCGCCTGCCGCAAAATCCTCTTTTGGTGGCATGATAAATGTGTATTAGGTAAATGCTATGAAGTGCTATTTCTTGTTTTTAAGAAAGTTTTCTGTTTTAAAGTAATGAAAAATCACGATCTTAGCGGGATTGGGAATATTTTAGAGAAAAAATGGCGGATTTCTGATGGCAAGGGTAAGTGTAATTATTCCCACATATAATCGTGCTGGCTTCTTATCTTTCGCTATTGGAAGTGTCTTGGGTCAAACCTTCCAGGATTTTGAAATTATTATTGTTGACGATGCCTCCACAGACAACACTGAAGAAGTGGTGGGTAGGTTTTGTGACCAAAGAATACGGTATTATTGCCGAGATTTGAAGGGGAATACTTCCACAGGGAGAAATAGGGGTATCAGAGAGGCTCAATCATCCTACATTGCCTTTTTGGATGATGATGATGAATGGCTACCAGAAAAACTGGAAAAGCAAATTGCTTTATTAGACCAGAGCCCTCCAAGCGTTGGTGGGATCTATACTGGGTATATTAGGATCTTGAGAAGCAACGGAGAAAGCTTGGGTATTACCCTGCCGACAAAAAAGGGAGATCTTTCGTCTACTTTACTCTCAAGCAATGTCCTTGCTGGTGCTTCAGGCCTTCTTTTGAGGAAAGAATGTTTATTAGATGTTGGACTTTTTGATGAAGATTTGCCAAGCTTCCAGGATTATGATTTGTGGATTCGAATTTCAAAAAAATTTACATTTGATTATGTTGATGAAGTCTTATACCGTTACCACATCCATGACAATAAGATTTGGAATGATCCGATGGTGCTGAGTAGGGGGTTAGATAAAATGATCCATAAGCATTGCACTCGCGATTTAGCTGTGAGGAAAAATTTTAGCGCACAAATTCTATTAGTCGGAGTAATGTTTTGTTATCAGGGCCATTTTGAGAAAGGACGAAAATTCTATTTGAAGGCTATTAGATTATATCCTTGGGAAATTCGGAATTATTTCAATCTTTTTCTTTCTTTTTTGGGGGCCAAGAATTTTAAAAAAATTAAGGCATTAAAAGAGAAATATTCTCTTTGAGAATTTTTTTCGTAGATTTTATTGATAGATAGAAAAACCCCATTTCCCATGCCAAAAATAAGCGTACTCATACCAACGCATAATCGTGCTACATTATTACCGTTGGCGATTGACAGTGTATTTCAACAAACTTTTCAAGATTTTGAAATTATTATTGTTGACGATGCATCCACCGACAACACAGCTGATGTCGTAAGCAGGTTTCGCGATGAAAGAGTGAAGTTTATTCATCGTGATGTTAGTGGTGGGGATGCCGTAGCCAGAAATCTAGGTCTTGCGAATTGCCAAGGACAATATATCGCTTTGCTCGATGATGATGATGAATGGTTCCCTGAAAAACTTGAACAGCAAATCAATATCTTTCGGAACAGTGGGTCGGATATTGGAGGGGTCTACACTGGCGTCCAGTATATTGATGGAGCGAGTGGGAGCAAATTATATGAGGTCATCCCAAAGGAAAAGAAAGGCTTTTCTAATGACATGCTTGATAAAAATACGATTACGACCTCTTCCCTCATGTTTAAAAAGGAATGCATTGACCGGGTAGGTCTATTTGATGAAACCTTCCCTTGTGCAAGTGATCATGATATGTGGATTCGGATAGCAGAAAAATTTCAATATAAATGTATCCCCCGACCCTTAACGAAATATCGTCTTCATGGAGTCAGGCTTAGTTTAAAATATGATCTCGTTAACGAAGGCAAAGAGAAAGTATTGAAAAAACATGAGCAACGGTTTAAAGAAAACCCTAAATTTTTAAGTAATCAATATCTAGACATAGGCATTTTGTATTGCCTCACCGGGAAGACTCAGAAAGGAAGGCAGGCCATTCGAAGAGCCATCAGGTTGGTACCTTTTAGACTGAAACCCTATTTAATCTTTGGGCTATCCTATCTGGGCACCAACCTATTTAGGAAAGTCACAGAAATGAACAACAAGGTGAATGAAATTAAAAGGACTAGGTGAAATTAAGTTCGAAATGCCAGGCGTCTTGGGGGGATACAAGTGCTTCTGAAAAAGAATGTGATGCAATTGAACTACGAGGCTTCTTTTCCTGTCGAATCAAAGGGGCTTCACGTGATCTTCTACTTAGGTGATAATTCAACTGAAAGTCAACCATCCCCATAACAGGGTCTCGGCTCCTGTTAATAGAGATAGTTCCAACCTAGATTGACGTTCCAGTGCCGTTGACTCTTGGTCGCAAGTTTTGGTGCACGGGACACATATCCCCAAGCCTTCAAGGGGGAAACTTCCTCATTGTGTGGATAGTGGAAAGTCGAACTTCCTGGCATAATTTACGAAGTTTGGGCTCAAGAAAACGAGCTGATTCAGTCGCAGGGTAGGGAAGGTTTCAGATACTCAGATTGACCATTGTTCGTTCATGCCCTGTTAATATCGAAAATTCTTTTGGGAAATACTGTGAAATCTAATATTGAAAATGCCGAATTTAGGGAGCCTCATTCCATTAGAAGCAATTGGATTGATAGGTCTTTACTTTTTGGTTTTATTGTACTCATCCCTCTTCAAGGTTATTTTCCTACCATAGGTGGAGCAACTGTCGCATTCCTGTTTATGGCAATGATGATAATATATTTACTAGTGCGACGCCCTATTGCGTTGGCGAAAACATTAAGGCATCCCATTTGTTTAGCCGGTTTTCTATTCGCGGGAGTCAGTTTTCTTATGGAGCTTCTCCACGGTAGTCATTCGTATAAGACAGTTCTAAGCACAGCCTTAATGATTGTGGGTGCAGCAGTAGTGGCTGCCCTATGCAGAGATCGGAGAGCTTTTCGGTATGCTCTTTATGGATTTATGATGGCAAGTTTTATTGTGGGGCTGGTTCTAATAATGACGGCCTACGGAAAACTTGATGCGGTTGAGGTTCAGAGTTTTGATGAGGCTTCCTTTGCACGAGCGAATGTTTATAGAAAAGCCCCATTGGGGGCCGATATTAATACTCTGGCCTTCCATGCAGGACAAGGTGTAATTGCTGCGCTTGTTTTAGGTTTAACGACACGTTCATTTTTTCAGAGATTTCTGGCAATTGGAATTGGCCTCTTTTTGGCTATAGGGTCATTTATGCCAATGTCAAGGGGAGCCTTGGTTAGCCTAATGGTTTCTTGTTCAGCGGTTGTTTATTTATATGGCCTTTTTCGGCCAAGAGTCATTCTCGCAATGGGCATACTTTTCTTTGGGGTTCTTATGTTGGTTCCCAGCACGGTATTAACTCGATTTGATCTTACCAATACGGGAAATAAGGAGAGAGAAACCGAATCTCGTGGGAAGGCGTACGTAGCTTCTGTTGTCCACTTTCCTGAATACGCGCTGGTAGGTATCGGAGAAACTGATTTTTGGAGTAAATGGGGGCGGTCTTCAGGTTTTTATAATTTTGAAACACGAGGCGTAACCGGCCCTCATAATATTTTTTTGCAGGTTTTGTTGTTCTGGGGTTTACCTGGAATTCTGTCTCTTTTGCTAATTATCTGGAAGGCATATAAATATTACCCCAAAATTCCGAAGTCCGAACCACTGAGACTTTTGCTTATGGGTATTTGTGTTTCGGTAATATTGGAATGTTTAGTTGTGCAAGTTATGTCTGGAAAAGAATTTTCAATTGCCCTCGGCCTTATTATAGGAAGCTCCATATGGATTTGGCCACAAAAGGGGCTATCTGTAAAGCCAATTGTAAAAAAAGGAAGAGAGCATGTAATGACGGGGGTTCCTAGGGGAGCATGAAGGAACCCAAATTGGCTGCTGCCCAAGAGCCAAGTTTGATGTCCCGCCAGTGCCCCCAGGGTTGAGAGCTGGGTTAGATGTAGTTGGACAACATGGTTTCACTTGAAATTTTTCCACAAATTTCCTGCCTCAAATTTGGTCAATCCTGGTACGAGATTAGATAAGCCTGAGCCAGGCTCCTTTAGTCGGATTCTTGAGGGAATCCTTAATGACCGTCAGGATGACGATCATTAAGGTTGATTCAAGAAGTTTGACCACACTGGTGGCGAAGCGACATGACAAGAGCTTATGCGGCAAGACTCCGACCTACCCCCTTACGCGAGCGATGCCTATCAAGTTTCAATTGAGATGTCCTCAGCTACGGAAACCAGAATCATGATTTCTATTATTAATGAGGAGGATTGATGACCACTACACTTCAGCATCCAGATGCTTTGATCATTGTTGAAGATAGTAATGGGAAGCGCACAATTTCTGTCGAACCGAGAGACCCTCTTTTCTCTCCTGTCCTGAAGTGCGTAACAAATTATCCACTTGAACTAATTGAGCATGTTCTCCGTATTTAAGGCCCAGCCTATCTCTGTGATGAAATCATGAGAGATGAAGACCCACACAGTGTTCAGCACTGTTTTCACTGGGACATTTTGAGCTATATAACGCAGGAAGACATAGGAGAAGGACGTCTTCTTGACTTTGGTTCAGGGTGCGGGTCTTCAAGTATGGTGCTTGCCCGCATGTTTCCAAAAGCTAAGATTGCTGGCGTAGAGCTCCTGCCTGAGTTTGTAGAACTTGCCAAACACCGCGCAGAGTTCCACGGTGTACAAGACCAAGTCAGTTTTTCAATCTCCCCGAAATCCAACAGCATGTTGGAGAATATTGGCAATTTTGACTGCATCATATTCTCAGCCGTATACGAGCATCTGCTGCCAAGCGAACGGAAGATAATTTTGCCACTCCTTTGGTCGCATTTGAAAGAAGGCGGCATATTATTTCTTAACCAGACCCTTTACCGTTGGTTTCCCATGGAACGCATACGACTAGTTTGCCACTTATTAATTATTTTCCTGACCGTCTGGCGCTTTTTTGTTCCCGCCGATATTCAAAACGGATAAATCTTGATACCTTGTGGCAGGAATTATTACGCGCAGGTGTACGTGGCGGAACCACGCGTGAGATACTATCCAATATTGAACAAAATGGAAATAAAGCTGAATTCCTCAATCCCTCACAACTAGGGGTAAAAGATCACATCGATCTTTGGTGTCAAGTTTCAAGTACTACAGGAACAACCCGAACAAGGAAACTAATGATGTGGGGTAGTAGGGCTGTTAAAATTGCGACAGGTGTGACTATGATTCCCTATCTATCGCTTGCCATGAGGAAAGTGTGGTAAATGAGCTTACCCATTAACTCAAAGCTTAAAGAACCTAACAAAGATGTGCAGCTGTCAGTCTGCATTCTGCACCTGCTCGTCGGGTAGGATTCCAATGCCAACTGACACTTTACGATAGAAGTTGTGGCAGGTGCCGAACTCAGCAACCGGTCGGCGATAGGTATAGTCAAAGTGTGAAGGCTAGAATATTTTGAAAGCAAGCTTGGAGTTGGTGCTACCAAATATCAACACTCAGCTCAAGGCTGGTAGCGATAAATTTTGCTCTTTTCTCTCTCTTGGGGGCCAACTCGGATACCAAAAACATAGGGTTATTTTGATAGGTAGGATTATTCTGAACTGACGCGAGTTTCCTACCTGACTAGTTTTCATTCTGGATATGAATTGACTAGGTTGGTGGCTAGCCCTCACGGGAGTTTCAGGGATTTTCGAAACGCTGGCGAATGGTGTGCGGGTTTAGTGAAGTGTTTGCTTCCTGAAGGAAGGACATTTCCTTAATATCAGAGTTACGTTAGGAATACCTCAGCTATGAAGTCTCTCCGAGTCTTGCAAATTGTCGATTGTTTGAATGCTGCTGGAAAAGAGCGAGTAGCGGTGAACCTGGCCAATCTAGTTCAGGGTGCAGGAAACCAAAGTTATTTATGCACGACACGAATGGATGGGCCTCTTGAAACTCAAATAGACGATAACGTGGGTAGGCTCAGGCTCGCTCGCAGAAGGAGATATGAGATTAGTGCTCTTTATAGGTTGATTGCCTATATTCAGAAGCATGAGATTAATATACTTCATGCACATGATACTTCGCTGTGGATTGCCGCACTAGCCTCAATATTTCCACCCTATCCAGCTGTGGTTTGGCATGATCACGATGGTTTATTCGGATTATATAAACGCCCGGAATTGCGCTATCGACTTGGGGCAATTCGCTTAAAGGCGATAATTGCTGTGTCTCAATCGTTGGCCGAATGGGCTCAAACTAAGCTGCATATGCCTGCTGAACGAATCTGGTATCTGCCAAATTTTGTCTGTCCGAGTCAGAATACCCTAGAAGCATCTAATGTACCTGGAATCTCTGGCGCTAGGATTGCCTGCGTGGCAGCCTTTCGCCGACAAAAAGATCACGTTACCCTTCTTCGTGCGATGGCACTCGTGGTTCAGAAGGTTCCCACAGCCCATTTACTTTTGCTTGGGGCAACGAGAGGGGATCAAGAGTATTTAGATCTAATTCTGGAAACCATTGCTAACTTAAACTTGACAAAGAATGTTTCACTATTGGGAGAGCGGCAGGATGTTAATGCCATTCTTCGAGCATGTAATATTGGTGTTTTGAGCTCAGCTGGAGAGGCATTTCCACTGGCCCTTTTGGAGTATGGGTTGGCTGGACTTCCATCCATAGTTACACGGGTAGGGCAATGTGCAGAGATCCTAGATGAAGGCCGCGTAGGCCTCTTGGTCCCTCCTGGTTCGCCCGATCAGTTAGCGGAAGGTCTCATTGGCTTACTCAATTCACCAACAAGACGGGCCACTCTAGGGGAGGGGTTGAAGCATCAAGTGGAAGAGTTCTATAGTACCAAACGAGCGCTTAAAGATATATCTAAGGTTTATGACAGAGTACTGGAGGTAGATAAACCTTAAGGACCTTTCTTCTGATCTAAGTTTCTGTGTTCAGAATATGAGGGGTTGGCGTAGGAAATCATGAATGCTTAGCCAGTGTTACCTAGTGACGCCCCAAAGTTGTTACTTCCTTTGGGGGACCGTCGTACAATGGCTATTCGCATTCTTTTAAGAACAACGGGAAGTGATTCTTAGGAATCACGTTATATTTTCGCTAAGGGCGTTTTGCTTTGTTACAAAAGTTCTCGATGCCATTGATGTGATTGTGTTTCTCCGCCAATAGCTTGCCCTGGCTAATACGTTATTGCATCTCCATGTCCCGTAGGAGCGATAATAGTCCTTATTGATAATGCTATCAAGCAGGACCTTCTCCCATAGTATGTTAGGCTGAAGCGGGTAGGATTGGGCCGCAGGAATTACCTGATGTTTCTTGTCGGCCGCGCTGCGCTCTCGTTACCCATGGTCTCGGCTGCCAAAATACGACTCATCACCATCAATGGCCACAAAAAATACCCTTTCATTTTCTATCTGAGGAGCAATGCAACGATGGTAGGTACGCGATGGAAAAAGTGTATGTCTAATCGACAATTAATGCCAGTCAAATTTACTGTCATCCGGGCAGATAACCTGGCAACAAAGTGCTCAAGGAGCCAAATCGACTGCTAATGGCGGAGGTTTGAGAAATTTAATCGCACAGACCGAGCATGAAAACTTCGAATTTTCTACGCCAACCCTAAAAATATTTCAACACTTCGAAAGGCCACAAATTTCTCAGGATTAATAAACAGCGGTTTTTCTGTAATCCTCTGAAAACGAAGTCTGGCATGATAGCAATTAGACCACAATTTGGTATTTCTTGACGGATTTAGTTTCGTATTGGTGCACCCGCTAGACATCATTTTAGTTTTCTTGGTTTGCACCGATAAGACCCGTGTTGGTGGGAGTAGGGAAATTCTTCTGACGCCCTACTTACTTATTTGGAACCCCTTCCTGTGAGGACGAAAATGATGTATATAACTCAAAAATTAGGTCAACAAATTTCTATTCAGAAACAGAGAAATTGGCAGGGGATGTGGTTGATAATTCTTGGCATATTCTTGGCTTTTACCTTTTTCACTGGGCCCTCTGCATTTGCGGCGAACTATTACGTTGCGAAAAATGGCAATAATAGCAATCCAGGGACTGAGGCTCAGCCTTGGCTGACAATACAAAATGCAGCCAACCGTGTAGTGGCAGGGGATGTCGTCAATGTAAAGGCAGGCTCATACAATGAGCGGCTTGTTCTTAAAGCCTCAGGGAGTGCTGCAGGGGGATACATCACATTTCAGAATTATCCTGGCACCAAACCAATCTTGGATGGGAGTGGTCTTGGTAATGGCGATATGGTTTGGGCGCATAATAAAAGCTATGTGAAGTTCCAAGGCTTTCATATTACCAATCATACTGGTGGGGGTATCGCTTTCTCTGGAGAGGCAAGTCATCTCGAAATCAGAAATAATGAAATTTCTAACCAGACTCATGTGAGAGCCAATGGCCACGCAATTTTGGTCGCTGCGTTTACTTGGCCCGGTCCCGTTTTTAACAAAATGACAGATGTGATTGTTGACAACAACTATATCCATGATGTGCAAACTGGTTTTAATCATGCTTATAACGAAGCCTTAACCCTCTCATGGAATATATCGAGATTTCAAATTACGAATAACGTCCTTGAAAGGGTAAGTCATATAGGGATCGATTGTATTGGATACGTCTCTGGTTTCGGTGGCAGGGTTCCCCCAGGGGGAGCCTTTCCGCATAATGGAATTATCGCCCATAATGAGGTGAGCTATTCAGGAAATGATGGGTCACACACTGGAATTTATCTAGATGGTGCCAAGAATGTCGTGATCGAATACAACAAGACCCATCATCAGGCGGGCCATGGAATCGTCACGAGCTCAGAGAACCCGGGATTTGAAACCGGGAATATTATTGTTAGACATAATGAGAGTTGGAATAACCTGTTTAACCTCACCCCTGGATCCACATTCCACGGCAAAGCAAAAGGCATACGGGCTGTTCACAACGTGTTATATTCTTCGATGACCGGTAGACACAATATTTTGCTCGTCAAAGGGGATGACATTATTCTAAAAAATAATATCAGCATGCACGGTGGCAACAATAACCATATCTCACACTGGATAGGTCCTGAATTCAATCCAATATTAGATTCCAATCTCTATTATCCGGCTAATGCTCCATTTCAGTACAAGGGCAAGCACTATTCCAACTTTGCCAGCTATCAAGCTGCCACTGGGCAAGACGCAAGTGGGAAGAGCCATGGTCCTCTTTTTGTCAATACGGGAAGCGCAGACTTCCATCTTCAGTCAAATAGTCCGAGCATCGATGCTGGACAATTTCTGACTACAACAACCGGTGGTGGTAGTGGTACAACGGTTTCCGTTAAAGATCCATTGTACTTTTCCGATGGTTTTGGGGTTGTACAGGGCGATTTAGTCCAGATAGGTTCAAACAATCCGGTAAGAATAGTTGCTATTGATTATACTGCAAAAACAATTCAGGTAAATGAAAGTATAGCTTGGGCTGTCGGTAATGGTGTCAGCTACCCCTATACGGGGTCAGCCCCTGACATGGGGGTCTATGAGCAGGGTGGTGTTATTACCTCAGACATAACAAGCCCTGCAACTCCCACTGGGCTAAGGGTTTTAAATTGAAAGTCTTAATACGTTTCGTTTAAAAGGCATCGGCTTTCAATAGGAAATGAAAAAACGTAGCTGTCAGGAATGAAAGACGATAATATTTAGGGGAATCACTTTAGGCCTAAAGGCAATAATCATTTTCAAAAATCCAACCTTCTCTGATTTGGTCAGTTCTAAGCATTGGCTTTACTATCCGCTAGCTCTTGCTGGTCCCAAGGAGGATTCCATCTAAGGTCTTTCCCATTGATTGTAGGGGAATCTGTCGAGTTAAGCCATCTGTCTTTTTATTGAAGCAACAATCAGCTCGATTAGCTTTTGAGTTCAATAGATCCTGGTTAATGATCTCTCAGGTGTATTGGAAGATCGTACCATGAGGGAAGCCGTGGCCGTACAAAAATGGGCATATAAATATTATGGCATCAGGGAAAATGAAAAATTAGTGTTGGCTAGGATAGGGGTATTTCTTGTAAAAGAAAAGAATGTCTACCATTGACAGAAATATCACCGTCCTGCTCATGTCACCTTTACCGCCACCGGCAGGAGGAATCGCCACGTGGACGACGATTCTACTCGCAGAAGCAAAAAACCATTCTCATATTAAGATCCAACATGTTGATCTAGCAGTACGTTGGAGAGAGTCAATTGACCTTTCTCCTCATCTCCAACTCTTTGGTGGATCAGTTCAAGCTCTTCGAGAAATTTTCCGGGCTTTGATAGCGATGGTGCGAGTTCGACCTCAAGTTCTCCATTTGGCTACGAGTGCAGGATATTCCTCGGTCAAGGATGCCGTTCTAATGTTCCTCACGCGGATTTTTAGGATGCCTGGGATTATCCATTATCATACGTCTGCTATTGCTAGTTATCAAAACACGGGAGGCTGGAAATTGCAGACTGCCTTGTTAGCTATGAGATTAGCCAAGCGTGTGGTTGTCCTGGACAGTGGAACATATTCTTTCCTGAAGAAGGTTGTGCCGCCTGAGAAACTTATCAAAATTCCCAATATGATTAATGTAGAGAGGGTTGATAGTTTGGTGAAACAATTTCCCAATACAGGGGAGAAAAAATTGACGAGAACCGTACATTTTTTGTACGTGGGCCATGTCATCCCACAAAAAGGTGTTGTTGAACAAGTGGAGGCTTGTGCCCAGTTGGAAAATGTAGAGTTGCATCTTATGGGCTCGGTACAAGAAAAATTTCGGCAACAATTAGAGGATTTGGCTCAATTAAGAGAGGGAGCATCATGGCTCCATTTCTATGGTGAGGTTGCCGAAAAGGAAGTTTATCAACGTGTCCGGATTAGTGATGCTTTGCTTCTTCCTAGTTATGCTGAAGGGTTCCCCATGGTTCTATTAGAAGGGATGACTCTAAGTAAGCCAGTAGTCGTCAGTGATGCAGGAGCTATGGCTGAGATTATTGATAAAGATGGGGAATCCCCTTGTGGAATCTGTGTTGAACGTGAAAGCACAGAATCTTTGAAGCAAGGGCTTCAACGGCTGCTCAATAGCCCGGAGAGTTGGCCTTCTTTAGGCCAGAATGGGAGAAGGCGAGTTGAAGAGTTCTATTCAAGTGATTCAGTTGTAAAAAAGCTAATAAGGGAGTGGGAAGAAATATTATGACAACATGAGAACGGGGGAAATTTACTCTGGTATAGAGGTCGGCACGTATCCGCTAGGAAAACGTGAATTTAAGAATTCGAACATCCTGAAGTAAAACATTTCTTACAAGTGAGGAAAGTCGATGGCAAGTATTCTTGTTACTGGAGGTAGAGGTTTTATTGGAACAAACTTAGCACTTGAACTACGTTCACGAGGGCATGATGTTTGGACAAGTGATATTTTACAAGGTGAGGATGCCCAACATGTCAAAGCTGATGTGGGTGTGTACCAACAGATGGATGCTCTTTTTCGAAAGCATCAGTTTGAATATGTCTATCATTTAGCAGCAGAATATGGACGGTGGAATGGTGAAGACCATTATGAAAACTTATGGCGCACAAATGTCATAGGAACAAAAAATATGCTTAGGTTGCAGGAACAACACAAATTTCGAATGATATTTTTTTCCAGTGCAGAAGTCTATGGGGATTATGATGAATTAATGTCAGAAGATGTGATGGACCGTCTTCCCATTAAACAAATGAATGATTATGCCATTTCCAAATGGGCCGGGGAGCTGCAATGTCTCAACCATGCTTTGATGTTTGGAAACGAGACGGTGAGGGTTCGCCCTGTTGGGTGTTATGGCCCCCATGAATACTATAGTCCCTATAGAGGAGTCATTCCCATATTTGTCTACAAGACAATGATGGGGACCCCTTTCACAGTTTATCGTGGGCATAAACGCATTTTTGATTATGTAGAAGACACGTGTAATACATTTGCTAATATTCTTGACAATTTTATTCCTGGTGAAGTTTATAATGTTGGCAGTAAAGAAGAATGGGCGATAAGCATTGAAGAGTTGGCTAATATTGTTTTGGAGACGATGGGCGCGAAATCCGAGCTTGCAGTCATGAAGGGTGAAGAAGATTTTACCACTCGAATTAAAGTTGTGGATTATTCAAAAGCTAGACGGGATCTCAAGCATGACCCCAAAATTGATATCCGTGAAGGCATTAAGCGGTATGTAGCCTGGGTGCGCAAAACGTATGGGTATTCCTAAGAGTGCTATTGAATGTAGGAGTATGATCTGAAATCATCGGAGAATGACAAAAAAAGTAGCAATAGCTGGTATTTAGGTGATTATTGGTAGTCTTTTCGCCTACTATTTGACCTGAAGAAACTCTGGGGGTGTAAAAATTATGACTCCTTTTGTAACCAACCCCAAGTACTCTAGGCTAAGTGACACATGGTAAAATATTACATTTAATTTCAGAATCATTTGCAATAATTTCAATCTTTTTTCTGATAGCGAATTATTCTTCTGCTTCCCCAGCCTTAAGCCAGTATAATTAAAATACGGCACTGTTCGAATAAAGAGAAACTTTAGGATTTCTGAAATGGAGCTTGTGAAAGATTGTGCAAAATCCCTCAAAAAACGGAAGCCATTCGCGTCCCATTGTTCAGTGTTTTTCCCATGACCTACAGCCAGGAAAACTAGATTCGTTATTTCAAGAGGGGGCCAAGGCCGTAATTCTTCAGGACGATGATCGTGTGAAGAAAATATGGGAAGGCCTGCTTGGTCTGAACGAGAAATATGAATCACCTTCTTATCATGCTGGGTTACATCCCTGGAACAATAATATTCTTGATATTGCTCAGAACCATCATTCTGGAGATATCATGTTTGGGGATGTGTTCAGATTTATTCCCGGGGACTACGCGCAGATTTCCCGGAAAATTGTTATCTTTCCCGATTCTGATGGTACGATGAGAATTATTCCGGAGGATCTCTTTGTTGGAAGTCAACGGGTGATCTTTCCTCAAGCGGTATTGACGGAAACTTGGACCCTCATGGAAGATGTGGTTCATAGTATCATCCCAGTCAATACTCTTCCTCGTCCCTATGCCCTTAGAATAGAACTGATCAAGTATCCCAATTCCCATGACCATGTAGAGAAGGTCGTGCCTCTACTCCTTGATGGGTTTGGGAGTTTGGCATATTGGGGGTATTGTATGAAACGTGCTAGAAGTAGCGCCGTTGGTTTTTTTGATTTTTGGGGGATACGCCTAATCTATGCTTTATCCACTTTCATTCCTGGGATCAAATCCTTGAGTATGAAACTGAATAACATCATGAAACCGTTTAGCAAGAAAAACAATCCGAAAGGGACTCAATGTATCCACTTTCCACATGTTGATACTGGTAAAGCGATTACGGCATTGATCGGTGAGCGCTCCGCCGTGAGCACAGAAATTTATGATGGGAAAAAATGGGTGGACCTCCCACTCAGTTCTACTTCTCTTGCTTGTTTTCCAGGCAAAAATGGCGGTCAACCAACAAGGGTTGCCCCGTCCATGCATCGCGTTCTGATCCAAAACCAAGCCAGTGATCCAGTAATAGATAGCCCGAACATTTCCATACTCTTAGGCGTAATTGAGCTTCCAGTATTTGGGTAAATACCAGTACTTGTGGAGAAGAGTGTTTGACTCAAGTGCCTATGTGACTATTTGTTCTGGAATTGTTTTTAGTGCCCTCGAGTTAATTTTGCCTTGTTTGCCTTTCTGGCAATTCAGAATTAGTATTTCCCCCTCCCCATTTTTTTTCACGTCTTCAGTTAGCGAGTCAGAAATGGGGCTCAGGATGCTGGGTTAATCATCTCAGCTTTTAGGAATGGAAATTGTTAAAATCGTGAGCATAGAATATTTCACTAATTTTTTAAGCTCCTGTTTTCAGACGTTTCAAGCTAAGGGATTCGAAAATTTTAGGCGAGAAAAAAGTATTTTCCTTCAGAAGCAATTACTTCAGGTTTTATAGATACGAGGTATTTGGGAATGATAGAAGACGATCCGGAACATAACGGTCATTTGGGTGGTATTATGCCGTGCACTACACAGGACCTTCACTCTGGAAAACTAAGAGGTCTATTCGAACAAGGTACAAAAGCTGTGGTTCTTCAAGGAGATCCTCGTATTCCGTGGTTATGGAAAAGCCTTATAGAGCTCCAAAATGGGGGTCATGCAATTATCAATGGGCCAAAAGGTCCGTGGGAAACCAATATTCAGAACTTGGCTCTTAATCATCGGCCAAATGACGTGTATTTGGGTGATATGTTGCGATTCACTCCGGGGGCATTGGCACATATAGCTAGAAAAGTCCTTATATTTAAAGATTCTGATGATCAAATCAGAGCCATTCCTGACAAGTTTAATAATCATGAGGGGAACGTGGCACTCAAGCAGGAAATTTATCAGACTGTCTGGGGCATTTGTCAGGATTTGTTGAGGAGCACGTTACCTGAAAAGAGCGATTTCAAGAAATTTGCAGTCAAAATAGACATGCTTCATTATCCGGATTCAACTGAAGATTTAGACAGAATATTCGCGCTACTTGCTGATGCCAGTGGAGGTTGGACACGATTGGGAATGCAAATCGATCGAACGAAAGCCAAGGCCAATTGTTTTTTTGACGTTAAAGCCATAAGAGACCTATTTGCTTTGGGAAGTTTGATCCCAGGAATTAATATTCTCCTTCGGAAAATAAATGGATTTCTACTTGAATTTAGTCAGAAAAAAGTTCCTAACGACACCTTTCTCGTTGGAGAACCACATATTGATGGTCCCAATATCTTAACGGCTTTGATGAGTGATCGGGATCTCCTATGTACAGAAGTTCATGGCGGGGAGGCAGGTTGGCTTGAATTACCCTTGAGTACTGAGGCGCTCGCAATTTTTCCTTCAGAGCAATTGGGCAAGATGTCAACGATCTTACCAACAGTTCATCGTATTTTATTTAAAAAAACTAATAGTTCTGGTGAAATAAACAAACCCAATATCACTTTAAATTTATCGGTCATTCATAGGCCTCAAAATTTATAATTTTTTGGTAAAACCTTTTATTTCTAGTGCAACGTAAGGCTCGCTTCTCCGGGTAGGGATAAACACATACTTTATGGGTAAATGTGAATAGAATGTGCGGAATCTTATAGTAATTGTAGGAGTTAAGGGTGCGAGTCTATATAATTTCAGGCGTATATCCGCCGGAGCCGATGACCTCGGCCACAACGGGAAGAGATATTGCTGAGGAAATGACGAAAAGGGGTCATGACGTCACCGTGATTACCTCTTTCCCAAATCGGCCATTAGGAAAAATATATCCCAATCACCATAGATGTTGGAAAAAGGTTCAAATTCGAGATGGGTATAAGATAATAAATTGTTGGCATACTATTTCAAAACGGTCTATGCTAATTTCCCGTCTAGCAGAAAACCTTTCGTTTGGACTTACCTCCACCTTTCAACTGATTCAGGAGCCTATTCCTGATATTGTGTATATGAATACATGGCCGCTCTTTGCTCAGTGGCTCAATACTTATGCCTTATCTAGGCGTGGTGTCCCGGTTATCTGTTCGGTGAAAGATCTTTATCCGGAATCGCTTTTAGGTGATAAACCGGAATCACAAAAGAACGTCGTGAGGTCCCTTGGTCGAGCGCTCGATAGGCAGGTGTATAATCAAAGTACCCTTGTCACGCCCTTAAATCCCATTATGGCAGAGCATATCATTTCTTCTCGATCAATCCCGGCGAAAAAAGTACGTGTGGTTTATGACTGGGTCGATGCCTCTGCAGTGGCGAGAGATCAACCCAAACGGAATAATTTTCGAAAAAAGCATGGTTTTTCTGCAGAACTTTTTATCGCTATGTATGTTGGGAGTATGACCCGCATGGCTGGATTGAAGCTCTACGTGGAAGCAGCCGAACGGCTTTCTCACCGTCAAGATATTTGTATTTTGCTGGTGGGAGATGGGGCTATGCGTAAAGAAATTGAATCGTTGGTTAAACAAAAGGGCCTAGGAAATATCAGACTCATTTACCCACTCAAACCTGAAGAGGTTCCAGAAGTGCAGGCGGCGGCAGATGTACTAATGCTCAGTTTGTTAGCGGGAGGGGCTGATCATGCGTTGCCCTCCAAGCTAATTTACTATTTATTATCTCAAAGGCCTGTGATTGCCAGTGTTAAAGAAGACGGACCTCCGAGCCGAATTGTTCGTGATGCAAAATGTGGGTATGTGACACAACAGGGTTGCCCACAAGATTTGGCTTACCATTTAGAAAAAATGGCGGATAATCGCATCTCTCTTGGAGAACTTGGGGAGAACGCTCGGAGTTTTGCGGAAGAGCATTTTCTGAAGGAAAATGTCATTTCTGGTGTATGTGAATTGATCGAAGAAGTCGGCAAAGGTGAACAGCCGTTGGAAAAATGAAATAATTGTGGGGGAAGGGTTGGAAGTGTATTGACTTAGGTTGCAACAGGGGACCTACCTTTATTTTTTACGAATGATTGATCCTACAAATAAGGAAAAAATGTTGAATCATAAGCTCTCTCATATCGGAATCATTGTCAAAGATTTGGATGAATTCGGCGACCAGTTAGAAAAAATATTCTCAATGAAAGCGGTTAGCAAAAAAGTCGAGGATCCAAGCCAGGATGCCATCTTGAAAATGTATAAGTCTGATGCTACGTATTTCGAAGTCATCTCTCCAAATTCAGAAACATCTTGTCTGCAGACCATTCTCAAAAGGAATGGTGAGAGTTTAACCCATTTGTGTTATGAAACGGATAATATTGAAATCTCCTTGGGCCAAATTGTTGACGCGGGAGGGCTAGTGATAAAACCGTCAATACCTGCTGTGTTATTTGGTGGGAAAAAAGTTGCATTTGCAATGTTATCAAACAAAATAATTATTGAGTTTGTTGAGTCAGGTTGGTTAGATAAGATGCCACAATAGTTTTCTTGCCATTCTATAGATTACCGGCAAAATACAATCGAAGAGGAAACTTTGAGCGAGCAAATTTATTATGGTGTCTATAAAATCCTACCCCTGGAGCAGAAATATGTTGAAGGGGCTGTTGATATGCATTTGCTGGCATTTCGGGAATTCTTTCTTGCTCAATTGGGACGAGGGTTTTTAACTGAATTTTACAGGCAAGCCGCTGGGCACCACCTCACAGTGGGATATGTTTGCGTTGACGACTGCGATGAGGTTGTCGGCGCTTGTTTTGGGGTGATTGACTCTTCAATTTTTTATAAGGATATTTTGCGGAGGCGTTGGTGGGCTTTTGCACTTCAAGCCATATGGCCAGTGATGAAATCTCCAAAAATTATCCTGCGATTATTTCGAAGCTTGAGATTCACTGGGAATATCCCACCGTGTGACATCAAGCCATTAGGGGCCTTATTATCAACGGCGGTTAGTCCCGATTCTCAAGCGCTAGGTCTTGCGGTAGCTCTAATGCGCTCCGTGTGTGATGAGTATGTCAGAAGAGGGATTGATGCGATATTCCTTACGACTGATGCCGATGCCAATGATCGAGTTCGTGGATTTTATACCGTCATGGGATGGGATTTACTTGGATACTATGTGACTCCGGAAAAACGGAGGATGTGCTGGTACCTGTGGCAAAATCCAGAGAAAGAAAAGTGCGTATTTAGTGTAATAGAGGATTGATTTTGGATGAAAAGAACTCTTCTACCTCTAGCAAGTGGGTTAGGCTGTGTTGAGGGATGGAAAAGGAAAATAATAAGTTGTCTGAAGTAATAGAGCAGTGGCAAAAAGAATTGCCAACTCGGTACCAGATGGCGAGTCTTTTCGATGCCGCGACCTTAGGAAATTGGCAAGGCTTGGTGAGGGCGTGGGGAAAAAGCCAATTAGGTGAAGACCCAAGATGGGAGAGAAAGCAGAAGGTCAATATTTCAATTTGTGGATTTGGGACGTTGCAATATTTGCAACCCTATATTGTCAGGGCATCCTTAGCCGACGGTTTTATCCCACAAATTAATATCGGTAGTTATAATCAGTTATTCCAAGAGTTGGCAACTCAAAATCAACAAATTATTAATGATACTGTAGATCTGGTCTGGTTGTTTTGTGACTTAGAAAATCTATTGCCACCAGAGAAGTTTTTGGATTACTCCGCCCTATTATCCGAAAACGGGATAACCCAAGCCTCAAAAGCCATTGAAAATTTAATACATTTCCTAAAGGATACCAGGAAAAACTTTAATGGACTTATTCTCATAAATGACTTTTTCCCAACTCTAAGATCACCATTTGGCATTGCAGATAGTGGAAGAGAAGTTTCGTATTCTAATTTTTTTTCTAGCGTCAATAATGAACTGCAAAAGTTCATCAGGGATTTGCCATATTCGGGAGTGTTTCCAATAAGTGGATTGATTGGGCGATATGGCAGCGAAAGAGCTATCGACCGTCGTCTTCAACTACTCGCAGATTGTCCGTTTTCTGAAGGATTCTTTTTTGAAATATCACAAGAGCTCAGGCCCTATCTTAGGGGTATCAAGGGCACAATTCGGAAGGTTTTAGTATTAGATTTAGATAATACGTTATGGGGGGGAGTTGTTGGTGAGGATGGTTGGAATGGTATTAACCTTGGTCCAGATCCGCTTGGAAAAGCTTTTGTGGAATTCCAAAAAGCGATATTAGGCTTATATAAACGAGGGACGGTATTAGCCATAAATAGCAAGAATAATCTTGAAGACATACAAGAGGTGTTTCAGAAGAGAGATGACATGATTTTAAAATTAGAATTTTTTGCTGCTATTCGTGCGAATTGGGATGATAAAGCGAAAAATTGCTATGAAATTTCGAAAGAAATCAATGTTGGTCTCGATTCCCTTGTTTTTTGGGACGATAATCCTGCTGAGCGAATGTTAGTGCATCAGGCCATAGAAGAAATTTACGTGATAGATCCTCCTGAAGATATTTCCGGCTGGGCAACCTACCTACAAAACATCAGCTTATTTGACAGTTTACATTTGGGGAGGGAGGATATGCGGCGGGGAGAAATGTATGCAGAAAATCGGCAAAGAAAAGAGGCCGAAGTTTCCTCGACAGACCTTAATTCCTACTACCATTCATTGTCTTTGAAGGTTGAATGTTCTGGAGGAACCGAAAAAACACTGCCCCGCATTGTATCCTTGTTGGGTCGAACAAATCAGTTTAACTTAACGACAAAAAGATATACGGAACAGGAAATTAATCGTTTTATTAAAGATACAAAATGGGAGGTACGTTGTTATTCTGCTGAAGATTGTTTTGGCAGTTATGGCCTTGTTGGTGTTGGATTAATCACTTTTGGGGAGAATACGGCCTTTTTGGATAGTTTTCTTTTAAGTTGTCGTGCGATGGGGAAAGGCATTGAAGATTCAATGCTGTATGATATTGCGGCCTGTGTGCGAAAGGTTGGGCTACATACACTAACGGCTTCATTCCTACCGACCAAGAAGAATGTTCCGATACAGTCGTTTCTCCCGGATAAAGGTTTTATGGAAACCAGAGGAGATGGCTCAGAGATTCAATATTCAATTGATTTAACCGATAAGAAGATCGAAAATCCTAGTCATATTGAAATTATCAATTTTTGAATATGTATGGTGAGAAGGGGTTAGGATGGAAGAGATTAAGCAGCGGGTGATTCAGGTGTTATGCACAACTTTGAGTGTTGGTGAAGACAAAATTTCTAATGTTGATAAATTTACTGATATCGAAAGTTGGGATTCATTAAATCATCTCCATATCCTTTTAGGTCTTGAAAAGGAATTTGGAGTAAAATTTGATATACAAGAGACTGCAAATATTTCTGCAATATCCAATGTCTCAGAATTAATCCAACGTAAGCTTAATTAGAATATTCAGAACGAAAACAATAAATTCGATTTCCTAAGATTTGTCTTAGGCTGGATTTTATCCAGCTCGTGAATCCGTCCTTAAAAAAACTAGCTTGAAGTAAGGTAGATGTCTTTTTAAATTGGTCGTTGTGGCCTGTTTTCTCTCGTGCTTTAGAGGAAAGTTCAATTTAATGTCCTTATCAGGCTCAAGACTGAGAGAAAACGTAACCAATTATCATTTGTGTCGTTTTTTGCTATGAGTCAATTAAACAAGAAAATTTTGATTTGCTTTGGTACCCGTCCGGAAGCCATAAAGCTTGCTCCAATCGTGAAGGAGTTCCAAAAGCGGCCAGGGTTTAATGTATGTGTATGTGTTACATCACAACACCGAGAGATGTTAGATCAGGTCCTGGATCTTTTTGAAATAGTTCCTGATTATGATTTGGATGTGATGACGTCTGGGCAGACACTGGAAAGTTTGACGCTCAAGGTTTTAGGGTCGATGTCTTCGGTTCTTTCTAAAGAAAATCCTGACTGCATCGTTGTACAAGGGGATACCACCACCACTTTTGCAGCTGCTCTTTCAGCATTTTATCAAAAAATTCCTGTTGCACATGTTGAAGCTGGGTTGCGGACTTATCAAAAGTTTTCACCCTTCCCCGAAGAAATGAATCGTCAGATGACATCTTGTCTCACGGATTGGCATTTTGCTCCAACTGAACGATCTCGAGATGCGTTGTTAGGAGAAAAATTCCCCGAAGACCGAATTTTCGTTGTTGGCAATACGGTGATCGATGCTTTATTAAGAGTGGTTGAAAAGGCTCGAGCCTCAGACATGACTTTTCGCAAGGAGTTCCAAAAGGTAAATTTTGATAAACGACTATTACTGATTACTGGCCATCGTCGTGAAAATTTTGGCCAAGGTTTTATAAATGTCTGTAGCGCCATTCGAGATCTTGCGAAGGCTAATCAAGATCTAGAAATAGTTTATCCCGTGCATTTAAATCCTCATGTACAAAAGCCAGTGAATGATTTACTGAGTGGTCTTCCAAACGTTCACCTAATTCCTCCACAGGATTATTTAACTTTTGTTTGGCTTATGGACCGAAGTTATATGGTCTTGACCGATTCTGGGGGCGTACAGGAAGAGGTGCCATCATTAGGGAAGCCAGTCCTCGTTACGCGAGATACGACAGAGCGTGCCGAAGCTTTAGATGCAGGGGTTGCACGTCTGGTAGGAACGGAAATGGAACGCATTGTGTATTGGGTGCAGCGCCTGCTTGATGATGTGGATATTTACCAAGCTATGAGCCGTCCTCAAAATCCTTATGGGGATGGAACGAGTTCAGGCCAAATTGCCAAGGTGCTTGAAGGGGTTTTATGGCAATCTTCTGGGGGTCGTACAAGAGGGACAATTGAAGGGGCAGGATCCCATCACGAAAGATCTGATTTGTTTCAAAACTTAACGTAAGGAGAAGGTGTGATGGAAGATTATAAGAAACATTTTCAAGATAAAGTGGTCTTAATTACGGGAGGAGCCGGCTCAATTGGTTCCAATCTTACGCGGGCTATCGCAGAGTTGAATGCTCGAACGGTTATTGTATTGGATGATATGTCTGCGGCCTATGAGTGGAATATTCCTTCTTTACCGAATGTCTTATTTGTCAAGGGAAGTATTACAGACGAGATGGCACTCAAGCGTGTTTTTAATGAAAAACCTGAAATTGTATTTCATTTGGCGGCCTTTTTTGCGAACCAGAATTCAGTGGACTATCCCCAACGGGACCTTTCGGTTAATGGAATGGGAACCTTACTTCTGTTCCAGTATTCACAAATGACACAGATTCAGCGGCTGGTCTATGCATCCTCAGGATGTTCGATATATGGAGCGGCAGCTCCACTTCCGCTCCGAGAAGATTTTATGTCAATGCATCTGACGACACCCTATCAGATTACGAAAATGCTTGGAGAGCTGTATGCGAATTTTTTTCACCACCATCATGGGCTTCAAATTGTCAAAACCCGGTTTTTTAATTCGTATGGGCCAGGAGAAGTTCCTGGACAATATCGAAACGTAATTCCCAACTTCATTTTCAAAGCTCTTAAAGGAGAGCCTTTGCCCTACACCGGTGCCGAGAATGCTTCACGAGATTTTACCTATGCAGAGGATATCGTGGACGCATTATTGCGCGCCGGATATTTCGAAAGTGCAATTGGGGAGGAGATGAATATTGCCTCAGCAATTGAAACTCGTATTCTTGACATGGCTGCACGAGTCAATGAATTAACAGGAAATACGGCGGGTATTATTACAGCCCCCAAACGAATTTGGGACACGAAAAATCGTCTCTTAGCATCAATTGATCGCGCTAAAACCGTTTTAGGCTATGAACCAAAAATGGAATTTGAGGAAGGATTGAAAAAAACCATTGATTGGTTCAAAGCAAATTGGCAGGATATTCAGCGTGACGCAGAGTTTCCTCCAGGTATGTCTTCTGCAACTCGTGGGATCGCCTCAAAAACGAAATTGCCGTGACGAAAACCGACGATTTTTTAGTATTATTCTCTTGAGTGATAGATTGTATAGTGCCCTTCTTGGTAATTTGACGCATTTCCCACATAATTTGGGCCCAATTCCCTTATGAACCCCTTCATCCCGTTTCATCTTCCTGATATTGGGGAAGAAGAAATTCACGCGGTCGTCGAGACGCTTCGTTCAGGTTGGTTGACGACAGGAAAAAAAACTAAGCAATTTGAGATGGAATTCGCTGAGTGGATAGGCTCCACCCATGCGGTGGCGGTGAATTCTTGTACAGCGGCGTTACATCTTGCCCTAGAAGCAGTTGGAGTCACCACTGGCGACGAAGTGATTGTTCCAACGATAACCTTTGCTGCGACTGCCGAGGTTGTGCACTATTGTCGGGCTGTACCCATACTTGTGGATTGCAGAAATGATACTTTTAATATTGATATTGATGCAATTGAACGAGCTATTTCTCCTAAAACGAAGGCCATTATTCCTGTCCATTTTGCTGGCCAACCCTGTGAAATGGAGGGCATCTTAGAACTCGCACGATCACGCAATCTAAAAGTTATTGAGGATGCTGCCCATGCTCTACCGGCTAAATATCAGGGGCGAATGGTCGGGACTATTGGGGATATTACGTGTTTTTCGTTTTATGCCACTAAAACCATGACGACGGGTGAGGGTGGTATGGCCACGACCGAGAATTTAGAATGGGCAGAGCGGATGAGAATTTTGAGCTTACATGGTATCTCTCGAGAGGCGGTGAACCGTTATACTCCTGAGGGGTCATGGTATTATGAGATTTGTTATCCTGGGTATAAATATAACCTAACAGATATGGCTTCGGCGTTAGGTATATCTCAACTAGGCAAATGTGGTGATTTTCTTGCGACTCGGCATCGATATGCTTTGCGTTACAATGAAGCGTTCAAGGATATCCCAGAAATTATTGTCCCCCATGTGAATGACAATATTGATCATGCCTGGCATCTGTACGTCATTCAATTAGACCTTAAACGGTTGCGCATTGGACGTGATGAAATGATCGATCTTCTTAAACAAGAGGGCATTGGAACCAGTGTGCATTTTAT
>JAJDBR010000025.1 GCA_029261275.1 Nitrospirales bacterium | reverse complement strand
TGTGGGTACCGTGCTCCTGGCCCTGGCCATTCATGGCTTCATCCTCCTCCCCCTAGCGTTACGTTTTTTAGGCAAACGATCCGTGCCTTCTTATGCCAAAGCCATGACCACTCCACTCATGACGGCATTCTCGACGAGTTCCAGTTCAGCCACATTGCCGCTCACCATGGAAAGTTTGATTGAGGAAGCCAAAATTTCTCGGCGCGTCACGAGTTTTGTAATTCCCTTAGGAGCCACCATTAACATGAATGGCACCGCGCTCTATGAAGCCGTCGCCGCGATGTTTATTGCTCAGACCTATGGGATTGAAATGGGATTGGGCGAAACCATTATCGTCCTGTTAACCGCCACGTTATCGGCTATCGGAGCCGCAGGAATTCCGGAGGCTGGACTCGTCACTATGGTTATTGTGTTAAAAGCAGTCGACCTCCCAATTGAAGGTATTTCGCTGATCTTAGTGGTCGATTGGTTCCTAGATCGCTGTCGAACAACAATCAATGTCTGGAGCGACGCCGTCGGCGCCGCGGTCATCGACCGTTTCGAAAAATAAACAAATTATCCTGCATCAATCCTGATCCCGTGGCGTAGAGGAACCCCCGCAAACAGCCTATCAAACCTCAACTTATGATCTACCTTCAATTCTTGGCCCCAAATATAAACTCTCAACAACAGCCTTGACCGCTAACTCTAGAACTATAAGGCCCGGTGAATATTAATGACTTCAATTCCCCGTAGCTTGCTATGTGGGTTACCATTTGAGAATTTGAAAAATTATTCCATTGAATACCCCGTCCGCTTGCGACGGGAATCTTTTCCCCAAGATATATAAGTCAGAGTGCAATTATGAAAATTGTAAGCGACGGAGATAGAGAAGGAGCGGAGATAAACGTTTTAGCAACAACTCAAGAATTCTGTGAAATAGGTCATGCACTGCTTTCTTTAGAAGAAAGACTCTTAATTGAAGGGAATAAAGAACGGGATCCCTTTTATAGTGATGTGCTCCATGGCATTGCATTTGAACCCTGGACTCAGGGAGGTTCTAATAAGCTTCTTTCGATCGAGATAGTTGAGAATATTGTCTGTTTCGTGGGACCAATGGTTTGTTTCGAAAAGCTTGGCCAGTCATTATTGAATTTCTTTAGTGAGAATATTTCTCCTGGCCAACATTTCCATTTAGACTACTATGAAGGCAACCAGCTATTAGAGCCAACGAAATATGAATTGATTTTCACCTATGACTGAAAAATACTTGAATGCAAGGATTACCCCATTCAACCGTCAAGTGCACCACGAACTTCGAGAAAGACTTCGTAAATTTGGGGTCATTGTTTGATCTTGCATCATTTCTTCTCTTGAGACTTCACTGAGATCACGTCTGTTGTTCCATGTATTGGGTCATGCATCAAAGCTTCATTGACGCGTGCCGGGTTTCGGCCCGGCATCCGAGGCCCTTTTGTTTCGGCAAAAGGACCCAAAACCATGTTGGCCGTAACGTGGCCCTTCGGGTGCCCTGCGCGGTTCGCCGACTTCGGCGGCGCGCAAACTCGCTTCGCTCAGACAATGCGCCCCTTTTCCCCGAAGTCGCCTGCACTGCTCGGCCTCGTCACAAGACCAGGGCAGACGACTCATCTGTCATATTTTCTGAACTTCTACTGCTCCCTTTTTTTCTTATCCGACGTCTGCTGACCGGCTCTTGGGTCGGACGCTCCTATTAATTTGCGGGCCTTGTCTGAACAGCGCGAGTCGGTCCGCTCTTCAATCCTGCGTCCGTCCCCTCCAATCTGGCCGGACTGGGCGTCAATGGTTTTGGCCACTTTTGCCGAAACAAAGTGGCTCGGCTGCCGGATCGAAACCCGGCATCACCAATAATCGCTTAGACATTATGGTTGTGAATACACAAGATCGATTCCTTAAAAAATGTCGGGAATGACCGAGTTGGGAAAGACTTTTTGTGGTCAGACCTGTTGTTAATATAGTGGTTTAATTATCAAATGCGCCCTTCACCCTCACCCAAACGCTTGTCCTCTCTTCAAGGCCAAGCCCTGAAAGGGCGAGGGAATTCGGATTGGAATTTGTTGACCATTCACGAACTGGTTAAGGGGCCACCACTCCAAACAGGTTGCTGTAGTCATCCGTCCACAAGATTTCTTTGCGCTTGGCAATTGGCCACGGCCTGATCCGGCTGAAGACGAAGGGATCTTTGAGAAATGTCTGATTGCTCGTCACCAGCACCCAATCACTTATGTAATTCCCTCGCTGCGGATCACCTGCATCCTTGATCCACACAGCCTCTTTGCCCAACTCTTGGGCCAGGGCCCGAATGACCGGGCTAAAGTCAAAGTGATAGTTGGTGATATGGAGGGCGAGAATTCCACCGGGTCGCAGATGCTCCCAATACAGCGCGAACGCTTCCCGAGTTAAGAGGTGAATAGGAATACCATCCCCACTGAAGGCATCCACCGCTAAGACGTCGAACTGCTGTCGATTATTGTTCGCCAATTCCCGCTCGAGAGAAATACGCCCATCTCCGAGAATAACCTCCTGTGCTCCCTTCGCATCTTTAAGAAGAGTGAAGAACTCCTTGGCTATCCGATCCACGTCTGGATTGATTTCGTAAAATCGATAGGTATCGCCAGGACGGGAGTAGGTCGCGATTGTCCCAACCCCCAACCCGATGTTCCCCACCTGCAGCCCCTGTTGTCGCACGCCCTCTTCTGAAATAGTTCCACCGAAGTACTGAGGATGCCGTCGTATGGCTAAGCTAACCCCGCTGTTCGGCCCGTAGTAGGCACGCGGATAGGACCGCAGCTGAGGAGTCAGAAATTGCTCCCCATGCGTGATGCGCCCGTGGTAGAGAAAACGGGTGGCGAACTCTTCGCCGATATCAACCTCATTCACTCGTAGGACACCATAAAAGTTTCGCTTGGTCAGAATGTTACTCTTTTGCTGCTCTTGAATATGCAAACCCAAGAAGCCCGTCAGCGCGGCAATGCCCCCTATCCAAAGAATTCTTCCAGACCACCACACCAGTGGGGTTTGGAACGTTTCCCTCCCCCGGAACAAGCAGAGCCCCAGGAGAATGGCCGTGGCAACCAGTCCACCGTGAAATTCCCAGTAACCTTTAAAGAGAAAAGGAGCAACCAAGTTGACGAACACGCCGCCCAAGGCCCCACCCAGCGCGATCATGAGGTAAAAGGAGGTGAGATGTTCGGCAGAAGGTTTTAGGCGAACCAGTTCCCCATGGCACGCCATGCAGCAGGCAAAGAGCGCGGCGGAATAGATGAAAATCTGGAAGTACAGATTCATCTCCACAGCCCCATAATCCTGAAGCAGGAGGTAGACCACCGCGGCGAGAGATGTCATGAGCACGGGCACCCAGACCCGTCGGTTGTACCATCGTGGATGATCAAAACAGAGGATAAACGAGATGAGGTACAAGCCTAATGGCAGGACCCAAAGAAACGGGATGACCGCAATGTCTCGACAGATTTGATTCGTGCTGGCAAGAAGGACCACTGATCCGCAAGCTGCCAGCGCGAGCGTCAAAAGTCTCTCAGGTAGGCGAAGTTTAGTGCCTGCTAGATACCCAGAATTTTCGGATGAAACCATCAGAGCGGAAAATCGAAACAGAGTGATTGCACTCCATGCAACGAGAACCGCGTACAGTCCGTACCCAACCGACCAGAGGAGGGTTTGCGTACTCAACCCCAATTGTGGCTCTACGAAAAACGGATAGGAGACTAGTCCCAAGAGAGAGCCAAGGTTAGATAATGCATACAGCCGATAGGCGGACAAGGTCGGATGGGTTCGATTGAACCAGTGTTGCAGAAGAGGGCCCGAAGCTGAGACGAGTAGAAAGGGCGCTCCTATAGTCCCTAGGAGGAGTAGAACGATCGCCAGCATAGGATTCTCGCTGCCATCCGGCTTCCAGGCCTCTTCGGGAGTGATAGGAAGAAAGGCCAGGGAGCACACCACCAGACTCAAGTGAAGAAGCGCTTGTTTCCGAGGGGAGAGATAGCTTGCGAGAAGATGTGCATAGGCATATCCCGCCAGGAGGAAGACCTGGAAGAAGAGCATGCAAGCGGTCCAGACCGCCGGTGTGCCTCCGAACCAGGGCAGAATATACCGGGCGATAATGGGCTCGACCTGAAACAGCAGAAAGGCACTGAGAAAGATTGCAAAAGCGTAG
>JAJDBR010000240.1 GCA_029261275.1 Nitrospirales bacterium | reverse complement strand
AAGGGAGTATGCCGAAAAACTCACGAAAATTCTGCCAGCCCCCAAGGTTGCCCGCTATTTGCAAATGGAAAGCAAAATTCGCGCCTTGATTAAATATGACTTAGCCGCAAATATTCCTTTGATGTATTAGACATTTTTTTTAATTATTTGAATAAGAGGAATTCTCATGAAAAAAACCCCCTCTAGAAATTCATGGCCTTTTGCTAGCTTAATCTTCGCCCTCATATGGTGTTTGGGCCTGGCACCAGCACAAGCGAAAGACCAACCCAACATTCTGGTCATCTGGGGTGATGATGTTGGTCAATCTAATATCAGCGCCTACACCAAAGGACTCATGGGGTACCGAACGCCCAATATCGATAGGGTGGCCAATGAAGGGATGATTTTTACCGATTATTACGCGGAACAATCCTGCACGGCAGGCCGCTCGTCATTTATCACGGGCCAAAGTGTATTTCGTACCGGGCTGAGCAAAGTTGGACTACCTGGTGCAGAGCTCGGCCTGAAAGGAGAAGATCCCACCATTGCGGAAGTCTTGAAGCCCATGGGCTACGCCACAGGGCAATTTGGTAAAAATCATCTTGGCGATAAGGATGAACATCTGCCCACGAATCATGGATTCGACGAATTCTTCGGCAATCTCTACCATCTCAATGCCGAGGAAGAACCGGAGCTTCCCGACTATCCGGACCCAAAGAAACATCCCAACTTCCACAAAAAATTCGGCCCTCGTGGTGTCATTCATTCCCATGCTGATGGAAAAATTCAAGATACGGGACCGTTAACCAAGAAACGGATGGAGACGGTCGACGATGAAACATCCGATGCGGCCTTGGACTTCATTGATCGGCAACACAAAGCCAAAAAGCCATTCTTTGTTTGGTGGAATGGCACCCGCATGCATTTCCGTACCCATGTAAAGCCTGAACTGAGAGGGATTTCCGGACAAGACGAATATAGTGACGGCATGGTCGAACATGACATGCATGTTGGAAAACTGCTGAAAAAACTGGATGACCTTGGAATTGCGGACAACACCATTGTCTTTTATTCCACTGATAATGGTCCACACATGAACACCTGGCCGGATGCGGCGATGACGCCATTTCGTGGTGAAAAGAATACCAACTGGGAAGGCGCCATGCGGGTGCCTGCCATGGTTCGGTGGCCCGGCCACATTCAACCAGGCTCAGTGTCCAATGAGATTATGCACCACATGGATTGGTTGCCGACCTTTGCCGCCATCGCCGGAGATGCGGATATCAAGGCAAAATTAAAGAAGGGTCATAAGGCCGGGAACAAAACCTTCAAGGTGCATTTAGATGGATATAATTTCCTCCCCCATCTAACGGGGAAGGAAAAAAACGGACGTCGAAATGAAATCTTCTACTTTACCGACGACGGAGATTTGAGTGCGTTGCGTTACAACGATTGGAAGTTGATTTTTTTACAACAACGAGTTGAAGCGACATTTGAAATTTGGGCCAACCCGTTTACGCCATTGCGAGTTCCCTTAATTTTTAATTTGCGTCGCGATCCCTATGAGCGAGGACAAATTACGTCGAATACCTATTATGATTGGCTCCTGGATCATGCCTTTATGCTTGTTCCGGCCCAAGCCTATGTCGGAAAATTCCTGGCAACCTTTAAGGAATTTCCGCCTCGTCAAAAAGCCGCCAGCTTTAGCCTGGATGATGTCATGGAAAGACTTCAGACAGGAGGTGGGGGGCACTAATATCAGGAATTGCGTCCTTTCAAAAAGGCTGTACTCAGCATAAGACTGGGTGCAGCCTTTTTTTTTAAAAAGTGACCGTTGTGAACTTTTTTTGAGCAATCTATCCCGTGGACACAAAGCCTCAATCGTATTGTCAACGGGCAGCATAGGCATTTCTTAGTTTGGGATTAGCCAGTTCCTCGAATCAATAAGGCGAATTTCCTTTAAACAAGAGGCTATCATGTGGTGCACCTATCAAGGGTTAATCGAAGTTTTTCCACTGACTCACACCCTTTCTTTAAAGAAAGGGCCGAGAATACTTCTGGGGACACTTTGTCTTCTGTTGGGTGGCCTCGGGCCTACCCAGGCAGGTCAATTAGGGCATTTCGCCCCAGCAGTCCCCAATATTCGCGACTTAGTCGTTCCAGATCCAGGATTGTATTTCCTGCAATATTTTGTGTCGTACCACACTGACACCTTCAAAGACAGACATGGCGACAAGGTAAACTCCATCAACGCAGGCCCCGCAACGCTGGAAGTGGAAGCAGACGTGGATGCATTTATTATTGCTCCCACCTTGGTTTGGGTCAGCCCATGGAAGTTTCTGGGCGCACGATATGGGGCGCAAATTATTCCCTCATTTTCGAACACCTCAGTTCAGGCGTCTCTACGTACGGAAACGGGGTTTGGGGTTGACGTGGATGAGTCTCAATTTGGTGTTGGTGATTTATACATCAAGCCATTTTGGTTAGGATGGGATGGCACGCATTATTCGGTTGCAGCCGGCTATGGCTTTTACGCGCCCGTCGGCAAATACGACAATGGGGATGCGGATAATATTGGATTGGGGTTTTGGACGCATGAGTTCCAAGTAGCCACGGCCTGGTATCCATGGGAGAGTCGGGGAACCGCGGTGACGCTCGCAGGAACCTATGAAATTCATTCTGAAATTGATGATGTAAATATTACGCCAGGCGACCGAGTTTCTCTCAACTGGGGCATCAGTCAATATCTCCCGCTCAACAAGGCGAATTCACTTTTATTGGAGGTGGGTGCCTTAGGCTACTCTCAGTGGCAGGTAGAGAAAGACTCCGGGTCTGACGTGAATACCCAGTTTAACCCCAAAGATCAGATTCACGGGGCTGGGGGTCAAATTGGCTTGACCTATGTTCCCTGGAACGCACTTATTGTGTTTCATGGAGTACAAGAATTTAGTGCCGAAGCACGTTTTGAAGGACAGTTTTTCACCTTGACGATAGGGAAAGGGTTTTAATAAAGGCATAATTTATTATCTAGAGCTGAAAGACTGGCCCAGGGCCAGCAAATGGGGGACGGGAAATTTGGGGAATAAATGCCGTACTTTGACAACGCCGCATATGGCAACAATGCTTCTTCTTATCGCCCTTAGTTTTTTGGTAACAAACCCCTCTGAAGGTGCCGAACAGGCAGACCATCGACCCAACATTCTGCTCATCGCAGTTGACGATATGGGCTACTCCGACATTGGCCCGTTTGGCGGTGAAATCGACACGCCGAATCTCGACGCTTTGGCCAGGTCCGGTATGGTGTTTACCGACTTTCACACGTCCGCCTCCTGCTCACCCACCCGCTCGATGTTGTTCAGCGGCACAGACAACCATCTGGCTGGAGTCGGCTCGATGGGTGAAACGATCACACCGAATCAGAAGGGCAAGCCCGGGTACGAGGGATATTTGAATGATCGAGTGGTGAGCATTGCCACGCTCTTAGGAGATGCGGGCTATTTTACCGCGATGGCCGGGAAGTGGCATCTTGGTGACGAGCCAGAACAAGACCCCTCTCGGCGCGGTTTTCAGAAGGTATACACCATGCTCAACGGTGGCGCCAGCCATTTCGATGACGAATGGATGATGTATGCTAACTATACCCCGATTTATCGCGAGAACGGGGTTCGTGTGCATGTGCCCAAGGGATTCTATTCGTCTGAATTCTATACCAGCAAGCTCATTGAGTATCTCGACCAACGCCCAGCCACCCAGCCATTTTTCGGGTATCTCTCGTTTACGGCTCCTCACGATCCCCTCCATGCCCCGGATGACTGGATTGACCGGTATAAAGAAACGTACGATGCGGGGTACGACGCTCTCCGTCACACTCGTCTCGAACAGCTGAAGAAACTTGGCTTCGTTGCAGCAGATGCGAAACCCTTTCCAAGACTCAAGGTCGTCCCGGCCTGGGAGGAGCTAACCACAGAACAAAAGAAGATTGACGCCAGAAGAATGGAGATCTACGCGGCGATGATCGCGTATGTCGACCATCAGCTGGGGAGACTCTTCGCACACCTCAAGAATTCCGGTCAGTGGGACAACACGCTGGTGATCTTTTTCTCGGACAACGGGGCCAATGGTCTGCAAATGCATCAGTATGGCGAGACCGACGAAGCCTGGGTTGAGAGAAACTCTGACAACCGCTTTGGGAACCTTGGACGCCAATATTCACGAATCGCGTCCGGTCCTGCTTGGGCTCAAGCCAGCATGACCCCGTTTCGTATGTTCAAGTTATTCGTCGCTGAGGGAGGCATCCGCTCTCCACTCATCATGAGCGGGCCGAGCGTGGAGAAGCCTGGCACTCGTAGTGATGCGTTTGCGCATGTCATGGATCTCGCCGCCACCATCCTGGAGGCATCACAGACAGCACATCCCGGTACAGAGTATAAGGGACGCACGATAGAACCACTTCGTGGCAAGTCGATGTGGCCGGTCCTCAACGGAACGGCCGACGTGGTGCATAAAGACGACATCGCGGTCAGTTGGGAATTGTTCGGGATGCGCGCGGTCCGGAAGGGCGATTTCAAATTACTCTGGCTCCCCAAGCCGTTTGGCACGGGCGATTGGCAGCTCTACGATTTAGCCAAGGATCCCGGGGAAATGAATGACCTGTCCGCCCTCCACCCTCAACTTCATGCGGAAATGGTCGAGATCTGGAAGGGCTACTCGCAGGAAACCGGCGTCATTTTGCCATCACCACCTGTGTTTTAAGCTGACATCTTCTGCACAGTCGTGAGCCAGGGATTGAATGATACGAAGAGTTCTCAAATCATCCACCAGCCTCAGGAATGGCTAAACCTTGGGAGCATGGTTTCCATATGCGTGGGACCTCATGCCCACGATCTTGGATCTCGACGGGACTTCACATCACACAAGCTGGCATCAATCCCATGGGGATGGTGCCACTTGGCCCCATTCATGACTTTCTTGCCCCTCATGGGGGAGAGAAATACTAGAAAATTGATCACTATCCGTTTTCAATATTGACTGAATCGAAAGGAGATTGAAGGATGAGTACCAAAGCCCACGCTCAAGCAGTTATCGAGGGAATTTTGGCAGGAAAACTTTTAGAAACCTTTGATACCTATTATGCCGATGATGTGGTCATGAGCGAGAACCAAACAGCTGAACGGGTTGGAAAAGCGGTGAATCGAGAATACGAAATACAATTCCTCAGCTCCATTCAGGAATTTCATGGTGCGCAAGTTGGCAGAGTGATAGTCGATGGCGATCATGCGGCCATAGAATGGTCACTTGATATCACGTTTAAAGACGGGAATCGTGTGAGCATGCAGCAGGCCACCGTACAAACATGGAAAGACGGAAAAATTATTCGCGAAGATTTTTATCACGGATAGGAAACGTGTTAATCATTCCAGCAAAATATACATTGAGGGCATCCGCGTCTAGTCAGGAAACTCAAAACCTACTATTGAAATAAAGGATAACCCAGCACGATGCAGGATCTTGCCAAGACGACGGAAGCGTGGCCTGAAGGACAGTTTTTACCCTGACTATAGGGAAGGGGTTTTAAGAAAGGAATAATCAAATATGAGACTCTTTTGGAAAGCCCCTCTATTAATAATATTATTGATGATCCTGACGGGGCACCTTTGGCTATCGCCGGTCCTCCTGGCTTCCGAGCAACCCAACGTCATCATTATGATGGTCGACAACCTGGGATGGGGTGAAATCGGCACGTATGGCGGAGGAATTCTTCGTGGCGCTCGTACGCCAAGATTGGATGCCTTAGCAGAGGAAGGTCTGAAGCTTCTGAACTTTAATGTCGAACCGCAATGCACACCGAGCCGTTCGGCGTTCATGACCGGACGCCATCCGATTCGCTCGGGAACAACAAAAGTCGTGTGGGGCATGCTCTACGGCATGACGCAATGGGAAAAGACCATGCCAGAACTATTCTCGGATGCAGGCTATGCCACAGGAATGTTCGGCAAATGGCACCTGGGCGACACGCCTGGACGCTTCCCGACCGACCAGGGCTTCGATGAGTGGTATGGGATCCCCAACTCAACGGACGAATCGCTCTACCCAACGAGTGATCAGTTTGACCCGACCGTTGCCCATGTCACGCATATCATGGAAGGACGCAAAGGCAGAGAAGTGAAGAAACTACAGCCATATACGGTGAAAGAGCGCCGCTTGATCGACGGTGAACTCACCAAGCGCACCATCGACTTTATACGGCGCCAGACTGCAGCTGGCAAACCCTTCTTTACCTTTGTCCCTTTCACTCAACCACATCTTCCCACGCTTCCGCATCCGGACTTGGAGGTCGTACCGGCAAAGGCTATTATGCTGACGTGATCGAAGAGATAGATCATCGCGCAGGGCAGATCCTGGATGCGATCAAGGATTTGGGGATTGCGAACAACACGATCGTGGTCTGGACTAGCGACAACGGACCCGAACAAATCGAAGGGTGGCAAGGCACGGCCGGATTCTGGCGCGGCAATTATTTCACGGCTCTGGAAGGCTCATTGCGCACGTCTTTTCTCATCCGGTGGCCTGGGAAGATCGCTCCAAGCCGTGTTAGTAACGAAATAGTACACATCACTGACCTATTGCCGACCTTCGCGAGAGTCGCAGGGTACCAGGTTCCTGAGGACAGAATCATTGACGGGAAGGATCAACTCGATTTCTTTCTTGGCAAAAGTGAGAAATCAAATCGCGAAGGTTTTCCAATTTACAACGGCGATAATATATTTGCGTACAAATGGCGAGACTATAAGATTCATTTCGTAAAACTTGACTCGATGTTCGAGGCGCCCCAACGGTTGAACATGCCCATGATGTTTAATCTCATCAAGGATCCGAAAGAGCTGTACCCCATAGACAAAGTGGACATAGCTGATGCCTGGTTCATGCCTGTGGCCTTGAAACGCCTGGTGGCCTTCAAAAAGTCACTGGTTGTTGAACCGCCTATCCAACTGGGCACACCAGACCCGTATGTTCCCTCAATACTATCTAGGTAAGTTGCGACTCACTCACAAATATTTCCGGTTTTGCCAAGTGGTGGAAAAGGAATGTGGATTAAGAGCAGACTCTTGAACAGGTATTTGATCCATTGCCATTTTCGTAAATTGATTTCAACCCTAGGGGGAAAATTTCATGCAACCAAACAGGCTTATCCCTACTATTAGTCTTTTACTGGTAGGATTCTTTGCGCCAAACATCGTAGCTCAAGAAATTTTGCCCTTTCCGCCCGTTCCCTCGGGTTCGCAAGCGGGCGTCACGATCGAGGGTTCCACCTACAAGAAACGCGTAGAACCGAAGCGTCTGACCGAAGGCGCGCCGAACATCCTCATCATTCTGATTGACGACGTCGGACCGGGAACCCCCTCGACGTACGGTGGCGAGATCCAGACACCGAACTTGGACCGAATCGCCAGGGCCGGTATTTCCTACAACCGCTTCCACTCTACCGCCATGTGTTCGCCCACGCGTGCCGCGTTGCTCACCGGGCGCAATCACACCCGTGTGGGCAATGGCCAAATTGCTGCGATCGCCAACGACTTCGACGGCTTTAGCGGAATCATTCCGAAGTCCTCAGCGACCATGGCGGAAGTGCTGAAAGATTACGGCTACAACACCTCCGCGTTCGGCAAGTGGCACAATACGCCAGAGGAACAGATCACCTCCAAGGGGCCGTTCGACTACTGGCCCACTGGTTACGGTTTTGAATACTTCTATGGCTTCCTCGCTGGCGAGGCTTCCCAATACGAACCCACTATGGTGCGCAACACGAGCTATGTAAAAAGACCACATACTTCCGGTGGCCATGACTACTATCATTTGTCTGAAGACATCTCCGACGATGCGATCAATTGGTTACGCGAGCAGAAAGCCTATGCACCGGATAAACCCTTCTTCATGTATTGGGCTCCGGGCGCCTCCCACGGACCGCACCAAGTGCCGAAGGAATGGGCCGACAAGTACAAGGGCAAGTTCGACGATGGCTGGGACAAATATCGCGAGCGCGTCTTTGCAAACGCCAAAGCCAAAGGTTGGATTCCCCAGGACGCACAGCTCACGCCGCGTGCCGCATCGATGGATGCTTGGGAGTCAATCCCGGAAGATGAAAGGCCCTTCCAGCGCCGTCTGATGGAGGTATTCGCTGGCTTTACTGAACACGTCGACTATAATGCGGGCCGAGTCATCGCCGAGATCGAGAAGCAAGGGAAACTCGACAACACGCTTATCTTCTACATCTGGGGTGACAACGGCTCGTCATCCGAGGGCCTGTATGGCACCATCAGCGAACAGCTTGCCCAGAATGGGATACCAACCAAGATTTCGCAACACCTCGCTGCGTTGGCCGATCTCGGCGGCCTCGATGTGTTGGGGGGTCCGAAGACTGACAACATGTATCACGCAGGCTGGGCCTGGGCGGGCAGCACACCCTATCAAGGCACCAAGCTTCAGGGAGCCTACTTCGGTGGAACTCGCCAGCCCATGGCCGTATTCTGGCCTACGCGCATTAAGCCTGATGCCACGCCACGCGCCCAGTTCCACCACGTCAACGACATTGTGCCGACCGTGTATGAACTCCTCGGCATTCAGCCGCCACGCGTGGTCAACGGTGTGGAACAGGATCCCTTCGACGGCGTCAGCATGGCCTACACCTTTGGCGATGCGAAAGCTAAGGGACAGAAGACGACACAGTTTTTCGACATCATGGCCAGCCGCGGCGTCTATCAAAATGGCTGGTTTGCCAGCGCTCGTGGACCGCGCGAGCCATGGGTCGGTGGCATCCCGCCTGGCATCAGGGAATGGTCCCCTCTGACGGATACGTGGCAGCTCTATCACATTGATAAAGACTGGAGCCAGGCGAATGATCTTGCAGCCACGAAGCCGAAAAAACTGGAGGAGATGAAAGCCCTCTTCCTCACCGAATCGGCAAAGAACAAAAACCTGCCCATCGGCGGTGGCCTGTGGTCCACAGTGCTGTACCATCCGGAGGATGCCCCGGCCTCATCCTTTACCGAATGGACTTTTGATGCCCCCATTACCGGCATGCCTGAATCGGCTGCACCCAAACTTGGGAAGGTCAGCAACTTGGTGACAATGGAGGTGGATGTGCCGGCGAAGGCGAATGGGGTGCTGTATGCGCTTGCTGGATTTTCCGGTGGCATCACGTGCTACCTGAAGGACGGGGTCCTGAACTACGAGTTCAACCTCTTCGAGGTCCAACGAACGAAGGTTCGATCAAAAAGCAAATTACCCACCGGTAAGGTGAAAATTGAAGTCGAATCCACATTGACTAAAAAGATCGGCGGGCCGATGGACATCATACTGCGGGTGAACGGGGAGGTGGTGGGCCAAGGCCATGTCCCGGCCGCTATGTCGCTCCACTTCACGTCGAACGCGACCTTCGATATCGGAACCGATCTGGATTCGCCCGTGTCACTAGACTACTACGACCAAGCACCCTTTGCCTTCAACGGCACGATTGGCCAGACAAAGATCGTGTATCTCAAGAAATAGGAATTTGCCAGATGTTCTGATCCAACAGGAGGAAATATGACATGAAGGCTAGAAATGGGTTCACGACGATTTGCAAGATTGCCATCGCCATGCTCCTCACCTTAGCGTTGGGAACCTTTGCACCCGCATGGGCAGAGAACGTGGCCGCTGGCTCGGTATTGCCATTTCCCCCGTCTCCATCGGAGAGCACAGCACGAGCGAGACTGCAAGATTCCACAATGAAATGGCCTAAAGAGGCTGTTCGATTGCCGAAAGATGCACCTAACATCCTGATCATTTTAATCGATGACGTTGGATTCGGTGTCGCCGATACTTTTGGAGGTGAAGTGCACACCCCAACACTCACGAAGCTCGCGACGGAAGGTATCCGCTATAACGCCTTCCACACCACGTCAATTTGCTCACCGACTCGTGCCGCCTTATTGACCGGGCGCAACCACACACGGGTCGGCTCGGGCACGATCGCCGAACGTGCGGTGGCTTTCGATGGGTTCACAGGCATCATGCCCAAGACGGCAGCGACCATGGCTGAGGTCCTAAAGGAGTATGGGTACAAGACATCGGCCTTTGGAAAGTGGCACAACACTCCTGCCACCGAGACCACTGCGATGGGTCCGAAGGATCGTTGGCCAAATGGGTACGGGTTTGAATATTTTTACGGGTTCATGGCTGGCGAAACCTCCCAATACGAGCCGCGTCTATATGAGAATTACAACACGGTGGAACCGCCACATGACGACCCAGCGTATCATTTGACTGTGGATATGAAGGAGAAAGCCTTAGCCTGGATTGACCAGCACCAGGCATTCGCACCCGACAAGCCTTTTCTCATGTACTGGGCGCCTGGCGCGGTCCACGGACCGCACCATGTGTTTAAGGAGTGGGCGGACAAATACAAGGGTAAGTTCGATGACGGCTGGGACGCCTATCGCCAACGCGTTTACCAGCGGCAAATCGATATGGGTGTGATTCCGCAAAGCACGATACTCACCGAGCGGGATCCGTCGATGGCTTCCTGGGACAGCATCCCCGAAGAGCAGCGTGCCTTCCAGAGGAGATTGATGGAGGTCTTTGCAGGATTCATGGAACACACCGACCATCAGATTGGTGAGATGATCGAAGGGCTCGAGCAACGCGGACTCAAAGACAACACGATCGTGTTCTATATAGTCGGCGACAACGGTTCGAGCGCCGAAGGCCAGCAAGGTTCGATCAGCGAATTGCTGGCTCAAAATGGAATTCCGAACACCATCGAGCAGCAAATGACGACGATGGAAACGCTCGGTGGCCTCGACGCACTGGGTGGCTCAAAGATGGACAACATGTACCACGCAAGCTGGGCCTGGGCTGGGGCTACACCATTTAAGAGTACGAAGCTTGTTGCGGCCCACTTTGGCGGAACCCGCAATCCGATGGTGGTGTCCTGGCCGAAGGGGATCCGGCCAGACAAGACGATGCGCAACCAATTTCACCATGTCGTGGATATTGCGCCTACCCTTTATGATATCCTTGGCATTCCTCACCCGAAGATCGTGTATGGCCACAAACAAATACCGATGGATGGGATGAGCCTGGCCTACACCTTTGCGGACGGCGCGGCAGAGGGGCGAAAAAAGACTCAATTTTTTGACAACAACGGCAGTCGCGGAGTGTATCACGAAGGCTGGTTCGCGAGTGCGTTCGGACCGTTCATGCCTTGGAATGCGACCCAGGGTGGTTTCAACAAAGATTGGGATTCAGCCAAAGATGTCTGGCAGCTCTATGACTTACGCCAGGATTTCTCCCAAGCCGTCGACCTCTCAAAAGAGAACCTGGAGAAACTCGATGAAATGAAGACGCTCTTCCTGAAGGCGGCCAAGGAGAATCACGACTTTCCGATTGGAGCCGGTAACTGGTTGAGACTTCATCCGAAGGATATTCATACCTCGCCTTACACTAGTTGGACCTTCCACCAGGATACCCGTAGGATGCCCGAATTCACCGCGCCTGGTCTTGGCAAAAAAAGTAATACGGTGACCATCGATCTTGAGGTTGGAGAGAGCGCCACAGGAACCCTCTATGCTCTTGGCGGAGCAAGTGGTGGTCTGACGTGTTACATGGACGACGGTTACCTCATTTACGAATACAATCTGATGATCATTGAGCGTTACATCGCCAAATCAAAGGAAAGGCTCATGCCTGGCAAGCATACGATCACCGTGGACACAACTCTGAGCAAACCTGCCGCCCCGGCCACTATCCTGTTGAGCGTCGACGGCAAGGAAGTTGCCAAGGTGACGACCAAACGCACGGTGCCGCTGGCCTTCACCGCAAGCGAGACGTTTGATGTCGGCATCGACCTCGGTTCACCCGTCTCCCGTGAATACGACAACCGTCGACCGTTCCCATTCACTGGAAAAATCGAGAAGGTAGAAGTCACCCTCAAATGAATGTGTGAGGTAAACGGTTAACCTTCGAAGAGTTGGATAACTATGAAAGGAAAGAACCGATGAACGGAAAACTTCAGAAGCAATTGTTTTGGTGGATTGGGGTTCCATGTTTTTACCTGGTGGCCTCGGCATTCTCTGTCTATGCGCAGGATCCATTGCCGTCTTGGAATGAGGGAAAAACCAAGCAGCAGATTCTCAAGTTCGTTACGGAAGTGACAACCTCCTCCTCTTCGAGCTTTGTTCCTGCAGAAGAACGTATCGCCACATTTGATAACGATGGTACCTTGTGGTCTGAGCAACCCGTCTACTTTCAACTGCTCTTTGCAATTGATCGCATCAAAGAACTGGCACCAAAACATCCAGAGTGGAAAACCCAGATGCCGTTTAAGGCCGTCCTAGAAAACGACAAAGCGGCCTTGGCCGGTTCAGGCAAGAAGGGATTACTCCAACTTATCATGGCTTCGCATGCGGGCATGACGAGTGCAGAATTTGAGCAGATAGTGAAAGACTGGCTTGCGACCTCGCAACATCCCCGTTTCAAACGTCCCTACAACGATATTGTCTACCAACCCATGCTGGAATTGCTTGACTATCTTCGAGCCAATGGCTTTAAAACTTACATTGTCTCCGGAGGAGGCATCGAATTTATGCGGCCTTGGGTCGAGAAGGTCTATGGAATTCCTCCGGAACAGGTTGTCGGCAGTAGTATTAAGACCAAATTTGAGATTCGTAATGGAACACCAGTGATTGTTCGTCTCCCTGAAATTGATTTCATTGATGATAAGGCCGGAAAACCTGTGGCAATTCACAAATTTATCGGTCGGCGTCCCATCGCCGCCTTTGGAAATTCCGATGGCGATCTTCAAATGCTACAATGGACGGCCGGCGGCAAAGGTTCCAGGCTTATGGGCATTGTTCGTCATACCGACGCCGATCGGGAATGGGCCTATGATCGAAAGTCTACAATTGGGCAGTTGGACAAGGCCCTTGATGAAGGAACCGCGCGCGGTTGGACCATTGTGGATATGAAAAAAGATTGGAAGGTCATTTATCCGTTTTAATGCGAGGGAGAGGGGTCCTTTCATCGGGAACATATCAGACACATTCAGGAACGCTTGCAGATGAATACATGAGAAACAGCCAACGCTGCTTCATGGGCAAGATATTCGTGATGTGCAGTTACAGCCTATTGTTGACGGCCCCACAACTGTTCGTTCCCTATCCCGGTGCGGCAGAATGGTCGGTACAGGCTGAAAGCTACCTGTTTTACACTGATGATGTGGCCTTGTTCTCCTCGACACGCCGATTAGCACGGAACCAGGATCCCACCCAACCTATCATCGACCGACCCCTAGCAGAGCAAGGCAATGACGTCGTGTATGAACCCGCGGCGCAGGTGACGAAATCCTTCGGTTCCCTAGGCAGTCAAACAGAGATTAGCGTGCGCGGCCAAGGCTTCTTATTTGCGGACAATGGCCGTTTCAATCATGGAAGCCTTGGAGTGCAAGTCAGACAGGAGCTCTCACCAACCGCAACCGTGGGATTCCGCTATTTCTACGGTCCCGATCTCTTTTTAGGTAAAAACGAAGTACGAACACCAGTCGTGAGTCTCGAGGAAGAGTTTAAAAACGAGGAAGTCACCACGCATTTTTGGGCCGGTGGGATTGAGCAACAGATTCATGAGGGTGTAACCGCAATCCTTTTTGGACGCTACGGGCTTCGCCGATACACCGACGCATTTGATCAGCGAGATACCGACTTTTGGACCATTGGCACACATCTCGAGTGGGAAGTTACCGAACGGGTGGAGTTTGCTTTGGGGTATCACTATGAACGAGGTTTAGCAGAGGGCCGAAAACAAGCATTGCTCAAAGATGATATCTCCTACTTCAATCATTTTGTCACCGCAGAACTCATCATTGATGTAATGAAAGAACTAAGCCTGGAGATGGTGATTGATTACGAACGAAACGGGTTTACGACCGGCATTGTCGACGATGAGCGAAATGGCGAGCACGAGGACGTAGTCTCTGGGGATATTAGTCTTGTCTACGAGTTGACCGATACCGTTGAATTGACAGCGGGTTTTCAGGGTGCGCACCGCAAGGAAAGCTTCGAAGATGGCCTGCGCAATCTCAATGGGTGGTTTGGAGTACGCATGGTGTTTTGACTGGTCCCTTTCTCAGACATACAGACTCTGCGCGAACTTGAATTATGACTGTCAAATCGGTTAGCCAATCGTCAATGATTCACAGCCTTAGATGTTGCAAAGATTTTTTTCAATTGAGTATGGCCCTGTAAATTTTCTATACTCGGTTCCAGGCACAACGTATAGGGGTTCTGATTGATTCAAATCCTACAACCTAGCTCATTGAAGTTTTAAACAGCATAAAACTGGCTTTACCAAAATATTCAAGACAAGATCCCCGTCACATAAAGAAAGGATAGTCTTATGCCACCGACGGTCCCTTTAAAATGTATTCGTTCCTTCTCCGTATTCTTCGTATTGGGATTAGTATTCTCGCCTCATCCTTCACAAGCGGGCGGACTCTACACTACGGAGTTTGGGACTCCTAGTACGGGCGTGGCCAATGCTGGCGCCGTGGCGGTCGCGAACGATGCTTCGACCGCGTGGCACAATCCGGCGGGGATGACGCGTATATCGGACACGCAAATCATGGGAACCATCGGACTGATTATTCCCAATATCAAATTTGACGCTGATTCGAATACTCCTGTCGCTGGAGGGGACGGGGGGCAAGCAGGCCTTGCAACACCGATCGCGAACACCTCTATCGTGCATAGCCTGACAGACAACCTGAAGCTTGGCTTTGCCCTTGGCTCCATGGCAGGAGCGGGCCTCGATTATGGCAGCAAATGGGCCGGACGCCGACAAGCCACTGAGTCAAAGCTGCTTACCCTGACGGGCATGCCAAGTCTGGCCGTCAAACTCGGCCCCTGGTTATCATTTGGGGCAGGGCTACAAATTTCCTATGGGAAATTGGATCCATTGAAGTTAAAGGCACCCAACCCGGCAGAGTCAACAGTTCAAATCGATGGGAGTGATTGGGCCTACGGCTTTACGGTTGGGGCATTAGTGGAATTTTCAGAAGGTAGCCGACTTGGGGTGAGGTATCAATCTAAGACGAACTTTGAATTTGACGGAGATCTGGAAATTTCTGGCGGAGCCTTAGGTGGACTGAGCGTCGGGTCCGATACGGAAATCGAACTTCCACAAATGGTGGAAGTAGGATTCTACCATGAGATAAATGATCAATTCGCCTTCTTGGCGACGGCTGACTGGGAAGATTGGGGTGGCTCACTCGATACCATCCCCATCTCTGTTTCCGCAGGGGGAGGACAGATCCCCAATCATTGGAAGGACACGTATAAACTTGCTGGCGGCTTTCATTACCGACCCTCAAAGCCCTGGCTCCTGATGACGGGATTTGCCTATGATTCTTCTCCTGTTGACGACAAGGACCGGACCGCTGACCTGCCTGTAGATCGGCAACTTCGGTACGCGATTGGCGCCCAATACCAATGGAGCGAACGTCTCAAGCTTGGAGGAAACTTTGAATACATCGATGCTGGCGATGCCAAGATCGACAATGATCGAACCCTGAAAGGAGAATTTCGACGCAACGAAATTTTCTTTATTGCCCTCAATGCTAATTGGATATTCTAAAAAAGCTTCGTGCATCTAAATGGGTGTATTGTAGGGCGCTATTAAATTTAAATGTTTGATCGTCCGCAACAACCTTGACTCATTAAATGAGTCTTAGAAATTATGAGATGTGTAGGCAAAGCAGACGAACCCTTTTCTGCGAACAATTTCTAGGAAAGGAATTTTTATTTTGATACGAACACTGCTGAACATTAAATGGTCTTATCTTATCCTGACCGCCGTCTTCCTCTCTGCTTGTGGTTCCCCCGTAGGAGTCACCAGGGTGGATCCAGAGATCGTGAATTATCAGCTCACAAGGGATGCTCTCTCTGATGGGGTCCCAAGCGGAAATACCGATATCGTTCTCCATATATCTGATCTCACCGAGACCTATGCCCATGATCCACGTGGCGCGCTCCAAAAGTTACATGACGACCTTCTGACTTCAGACCGGCCTGGTTCGATAGCGTTCGCGCTTGCTGAATTATCCTATTTGCATGCCAACAAAGATGACCGGCCCGCTTATTATCTCGCGGCGGCCATGTATGCCTACCTGTTTATGTTTCCTGAAAATCCAGAATATCGGCCTCATCCATTAGATTCGCGCATACGCGTAGCGGCCGATCTGTACAATCGTAGCCTGACTTTGGCCTTTCGCTCACCGGATTGGAAGAGCATGACTCTGAACGCAGGGGCCTATCCTCTCCCCTTTGGGACCTTACAAGTTGAGCTTTCAGAAGACAATCTTCGTTGGGGAAACCGCACCTTATCTCATTTTATCCCCACCGCCGAATTAGAAGTCACTGGCCTCCAAAACCGGTACCGGCAAGCTGGTATCGGGGTTCCTCTGGCGGCCAAACAAAGCGTGGAAGGCCCTGATGAGGGGTTACAAATCGCGAAAGGCAAACTTCCGGTCACCGCGTTTATGCGATTCAGTCAGCTCTCTTCCCAATTAACTCAAAGCACGATTCAGGCTCGCTGGGAAGTGTATGTCACCTACGATCAACAAAGAGTGAAAATTCATGATCAGGACTATCCCTTGGAAACGGAGTATACCTCTTCCTTGGCTGCCAGTCTGGCTGATTCTCCGATATGGGCGCGGGAACTCCAAGGATTTTTTCTCGGAGATCTCGCTGGAAAACAACCCAGTCAATTAGTGGCTCTTGAACCATATCGTCCTGGACGAATCCCCGTGGTATTTGTCCATGGGACCGCATCGGGGCACGGCCGGTGGGCCGACATGGTGAATGATTTGATTGTTGATCCTAAAATCCATAATCGATTTCAGTTCTGGTTTTTTACCTATGATACGGGGAGTCCTATTTTATTTTCAGCAAGACAGTTTCGTGATACGTTAAATAAAACGGTACACCAATTGGATGAAAAATATCATGATCCCGCGCTTCAACACATGGTCGTCATGGGGCATAGTCAGGGAGGCCTGTTGACCAAGCTTACCGCCATCGATAGCGGCACCAAGTTTTGGGATGCCTTTAGTTCGGAACCTCTTGAGGACATGGATGTCTCTCCCGAGACACGGGAGTTGTTGCAAAAAGGGATGTTTGTAACACCTCTTCCCTTTGTGAATCGGGTGATTTTTATCGCTACGCCTCAGCGTGGTAGTTATGTGTCTGGGAGCTGGGCGGCACAGCAGGTCGCCAAATTCGTAAAACTGCCAAGCCGGGTAGTTTCCGGGGTCGCCGATATCATGACCAACAATTTAGGTGCTATGAAAATAAACTTACAGGGCGGAACAATGGGTGCTGTGTCCGCCATGGAGCCAGGCAGTCCCCTCATGACCAACCTGGCGCCCCTCCCACTGGCCCCAGGAGTATCGGGCCATTCCATTATTGCCGTACAGGATGAAGGTCCATTAGAAGAAGGCTCCGATGGCGTGGTGAAATATACCAGTGCTCACATTGAAGGCGTCGACTCAGAATTCATCGTGCGATCAGGGCATTCCTGTCAATCGAATACTCATACCATTCAGGAAGTCCGACGGATTTTACTGCTCCATACCACAAAAAATTGCGACTTGCCAGGTTTCTGTTCCTGATGTCCTTTGCGAAGTTGTTATTCGTTTGTGTGAGGGGAAGATTTGAAAAAATTCTGGGGGAGGACCTAGCGACTCATCGACTCTCGAGGGCATTCAGCGTGTGAAAGCTGAAGCCTCGCTAGTCGTCCGTGTCGGGTGTATCAGGAAACAGGATTTCAAACTTGAGCTGTAAGGTCCAGTCCGGGGCCCGATCAGGTTTTTCCAGGAAGTAAAATCCCTGAAGTCTGATATTGATGGGCTGTCTTTCCCCTCGGCCCAACACCTTGCCCACCCCGCCTCCAACGGGCAGGGTCCAACGATTCCGAACGTCCTCCGCCTTCCAGTTCGCAGTAATCCCAGGGGTGGAGGTGAGATACCAGCCATTGCGGAAATTGTAGTTGAGGATGGGTTGAACCACAAACCTGTTGACCTTCCGCCGATCCGAATCACCCGCAAACGACCAGATATTGCTGAGGAGGACACCTACCACCCAGGGATGAGGTTGTTTGACGAGCGCAAGGATAGGGCCCGCACTCCACTTTCCAAGCCCCAAACGCTCATCGGTGGCAGAATTAAAAACAAAGGTCGGCCCAATGCCACCGATTCCTTTAAACCAACGCTTGGATTCGTCCCGGACAATAAACGACGTAAACGAAATATCTCCTAATCCAGTAAGACTTCCTGATTTATCTGGTATAGCACTTGCTGGTAAGTAAGGGAAGGGAATATTCAGCCGGTTGAGAAAGGCCCAGTCGCCAATTCTTCTTGTATTGGAAGTCTCAAGGTTGAAGTTATTCAAGACATGATCATTCACTCCACTGCCAAATAGCGTCCCATTCAAAAACCCAACCCGCACCAGATCGGACACAGGGTTTTGTACTTGCTGAGCAAGTTTTTTAATGTCCTCGGCCTCCTCTAATTTTTTCATTTCCTCAGCATGGACAATTGAGCTTGCCAGGCAACTCAAGAATACTCCGACCATTAACCAGCTTTGGTATATTCTTCGAGAGGCCAAGGACAATCCTTTGGTCAACTAAACATCTTATGGCTGAGGAATAAACATGATTCCAGGAGAAAACATTCAGGAAAAGACTGCTCCATATGGGTCATTCTAACTCAGCAGAACAGGTGAAATATAATTTATTATCCCACAACTCAGCAGCCCTCAACCCCGCAGGCGTGAAACCACCCAAATAGTTCTCATAACTATTGGCCCACAATTCAAAATCGGGTACACTTGCCTGCCGCCAATAAGGGAATATCTGTTCCAGGTATAACTAGTCCTTGCAGATGGATTATCTGAAACATCGCGTATTTCTCTTTAAGACGTTGAAAGGGATACTTTTGGCAACGATGTTTTGCAAACCAGTCATTTCACGAATGTTCAGGAGCATCTTTTTCGCCCTCGTTCTTTTTCCCATGTGGAGCATGCCTATTGCTGCCTTCGAACCCTGTCACTTGGACGAAGAAATTCCTCTGACCCGCCCACCCGTACCCGAGGGCAAACCGATAGAGATTCATGTCAAATTCTTCCTCATGGATCTCGTCGACGTCGTCACCGTCAAGCAAGAGTTTATCGTCGACCTTTTCTTCGGTGCGAGATGGAAGGATCCTCGCTTAGGCACCTTGCTTCGCAAGGCCGGGATCAAATCTTGTGTTATGGCACTGGGGCAAATCTGGTCACCCAAAATGATTAACCTTAATGTTCGTAACATGAAGACTGGGTTACCTCAGATTTTCCTGGTCTCTGATGACGGGACGATAAAAGTTAAGCAACGTTTGATGGGATCTTTTGGGACTCATTTTGATCTCAGCGAATTTCCTCTCGATACTCAAGTCTTACCGATAACCTTCATCTCCACTCAAGACTCTCCGGAAGAAGTAAAAATTGTGTTTGAAGCTTCAGATAGTTCGGAGATCTTTACCGAAACGGGATGGGCCGTTGAAGGGATTGACGCTCATTCCTCTCGATTTGATTTTGGTGTTGCCCAAGGAGATGCCGTGAGCCAGGGGTTCGGACGGTTTGATTACGAAATTCAAGTGAGACGCCAAATCATGTATTATGTGTGGAAAGTCTTCGTGCCACTCTGCATGATTGTCATAGTGTCTTGGGCGGTCTTCTGGATTCATCCCAGTCAACTCGGCATTCAAACGGGTATAGGCACCGGCATGATGCTCAGCCTGATTGCCTTTCTGTTCAGTCTCCAACATATCCTCCCGAAAACGGATTACCTGACTCGTATGGACCTGTTCGTCTATACTTCACTCGCTTTCGTGTTTTTGGCATTCCTTGAAGCCATCACGAGTGGAAGAATTGCTGCCCAAGGAAAAGAACCGTTGGCCCTTCGGATTGACCTCGTTTCCCGTTTCATGTTTCCACTGGCATTCCTCGGAGTCATCCTGTGGTTTTGGAAGATTTTCTAAAGGGTCATGGAGTGGAAATTAAAAAACTTCTCACATGGCAAGACTTGAGATCGTGTCCTGAACCACTCAATTTCACAGACGTTGCAAAAACCCATCACACCTATTCAGGCAGGGTCATAGGCAGGACCCCAGACATCCTGACCTTGTGAAATGCTTCCTCTATGACCAGCGCCAGTTAAAAGACTGTGGCATTCGGTTGTCATTCAAATGTGGCGAAAGGAGTCTAGGGGAACATCTGATTGGCCCCTTACCTCTTCCTTTCAAGACACTGACAAAATTTTTGGGAATAGAACCAGGCAGACATTCCTCGGCAGGTTTCACTCGTCACCCGAATCATGACTTTCTGGGGTACTGTTTCCTCCGCCCACCCCTTGGCTCGTAAGCATTGGTCCACTTCCTGTCGAGCACCAGCACTAGCCGAAGGGATGGCAATAGCTCGCCTCCCTGGTGAACCCATGGGCGCTCATGTCAGATCGGCCCCGCTTGAAGACCTGAGGACTTGGTTATGGCAATCCACCTTATCGGTCTCAAGGTCGGATTCGGTGGCTCCAGCTTTGACAGACGTCATCCCAGCACACCCATAAAGGAAAAGACTCCCAACACAGGCTACAAACCAAATTTTCATGGTGGATTCTCTACTCGTTTTGAAATGAACTGCCCAAGCCAATCTCATGGCGGTTTCAATGGAATTCACTGAAGGTTAGACGTTATCTTTTATATCGTAATGAATTCCCTAAGAGGCAGCATATGATCCTTGAATGTGTTGAATCGGGGACGCCCATAGCCCCCTCAATTGAAACATTGCGCTTTAAGATTTCAGAGTTTTATGCTTGGCTCTCATTTTTCATTCAATTTGGAGGGTAAGCGATGAACAAAAACACTTCAATTCTAATTGCCTTTTTGGCGTTTTTCTTGTTGACCGGTTTCTTTGGTCCCGATGGGGACAATCCCGATGAACAACGCCAGACCATACAAACCATGAAACAAAAAACCTTAGAGAAAGTGTACGGATACCATCCGGAAACCAAAAACGCGATAACCAATGCCATTGGGTATGCCGTTTTCAGCAATACCGGCATCAATGTACTCCTTCTTTCCACCGGAAATGGTTGGGGCGTGGCCCATAACAATGAGACAGGAAAAGAAACCTATATGAAAATGTTTTCTGCGGGTGTGGGTGTTGGTATGGGGGTCAAAGACTTTCGAGGGGTATTTGTCTTTACGACAAAAGATGCGTTTGAAAACTTCGTCGAACATGGCTGGCAAGCTGCGGGCCAAGCCGATGCCGCCGCCAAAACCGAAAAGAAAGGCGGTGCCGTAGATCTCGCCATTGATGTTGCCCCAGGCGTCAAATTGTACCAACTGACCGAAAACGGGTTAGCCCTGCAGGCCACCATCCAAGGGACGAAATACTGGAAGAATGACGACTTGAACGAAACAAAAGAAAAGAATTAACACACTCCAGCCCATTGGGGCTTCGACGGGCACGTCTTTAAATTGGGTGTCGTGTTATTCTTCGCAACTGTCCTATGACTGTATGATCTGATCTTCCGGCTCATCAGCGCACCCCACCTATCGATGGAGTACGCATGATCTCCCTGGCAAAAAAATCATGGCCTCTTCTTTGGCAGAGGCCATCGCTCAGACACCAGACGTGTCTCTCATGTTTCAAAGGCTACACCCCGTTTTTTAGACTTCCTTTTTAGCTGTACAACCTTTTACACTGATTGGTGTTAGCCCATCTCCTTCATTAAAGACGTGTAGGTTATGATCACCAAAATCATTGCCAGCTTTCAACCAGCCACCCGCTCTTTCGATATAAGTCTTTTAACGCTCAATAAATATCCTGGGATGTTTCTCCTCGTTTTGATGCTCGTAGTATTTCCATGGATAGCTCTAGCTCAGGAAACCCTAGATCCGAGTCACAATAATCAAGCCGAACTGTTCTCGTCGGTTATGATTCCCACCGCCCCGGTTCGGCTTGATGGTGAAGTTCTTTTTCAGGTCCGAGGGATGTCAGCCTACCCAGCTGAGGTACGTGCTAAAAAAATCTCCGAACACATAGAGGTCTTTGCCGAAGATCTTACGCGATCAATCACGTCTCTGCGGGTGACCGAAGACAAAGGGTTCACCAAAATTTTTGCAGGAAAACAGCTATTAACGACTGTCTTGGATATCGACAGTCGGCTTGAGGGTGGAGTAGGTGGGATGGATCGTCAAATCCTGGCCAAGGTCTATCTCAAAAAAATCACCGAAATGGTGAAGGAGTATCGGGAACAACGGGAAACACCCAACCTCTTACTGAATACGGTGAATGCGTTGGCTGCTACTGCTATTCTCGCGTTCGGCTGGTGGGGACTTGGCTGGATCTTCAAAAAGCTGGATGCTGCTTTTGAGCGGCGCTATAAAGCACGCGTCAAGGATGTCACGATTCACAAAGTCAGCGTTCTTCAATCCCATCAAATTTGGGCTGGCTATCGCGGAACGGTAAAATTTATCTGGCTATTCCTGTTATTGGTGTTGCTCTATGCCTACCTGAATTTCGTCTTGCGGTTGTACCCTTGGACGGCCTATTTAGGGAAGCAATTGCTGACCATCCTGTTTGATCCTTTGCGAATCATAGGGAAGGGAATCGTCGCAACAATTCCCGATATTTTTTTCTTGGTAATTCTGATCGCCTTGTTTCGCTATCTGCTCAAATTCGGAAGATTAATTTTTGCCAATCTCGCTGAAGGAACCGTGACCTTCAAAGGATTTGATCAGGAATGGGCTTGGCCGACCTATCGGATCTTTCGAGCCCTCATAATCGCCTTTGCCGTGGTCATGGCCTATCCCCATATTCCTGGATCCAACTCCAATGCCTTTAAGGGTGTCACCCTTTTTCTGGGTGTACTCCTGTCGCTTGGGTCCACTTCGGTGATCGGCAACATCATTGCGGGATATTCCTTAGTCTACCGACGAGCGTTTCGCGTAGGAGATCGCATTAGAGTGAATGAACATCTCGGAGATGTCATCGAGCGACGTCTCCTGGTGACACATCTTCGTTCCTTGAAGAATGAAGAAATCATCGTGCCCAACTCGGAAATCTTGAACCATCCGGTCATCAACTACAGTTCTCTGGCCAAACAACAGGGCCTGATCCTTCATACGACTGTGGGGATCGGCTATGAGACGCCGTGGCGGCAGGTAGAGGCCATGCTGGTAGACGCTGTGGGCCAGACGCCTGGTTTACTGAAAAACCCTCCGCCATTTGTCTTGCAGCCATCATTGGGAGACTTTTGTGTGAGCTATGAACTGAATGCCTACTGTGACAACCCGCACGAAATGATGGAACTGTATAGCCGTCTGAATCAGAATATTCTTGACGTCTTTAATGAACATGGCGTGCAAATCATGACCCCCGCGTACCGGGATGATCCTGCAGAACCAAAAATCGTTCCCAAAGATCAGTGGTTTACCCCACCCGCCAAGCCACCCCCACACAGCCAGGATTCCTGAGACGTGCTTAATCCGTTTTGAGGGTGAAGGAGGGAGGAAGAAGTCAGCCGTGACTCCTTGCGCATACATATTTTTTGATTGTTGAAACATGGAAGCCAGATGGATCATCACCCTATCCCTCGCTCTAGATCGCCAGGCCTCTTTCTATAACTCTTTCACAACGTCAGCCGGGCACGGATGCCAAAGGCAAAGATATCATCTTCTTTGGGATTGAGTGCAGGGCTATGAATGTATTGAATATCCGGAGTGAGGGCAAAGTTGGGAGACAATTGCAACCGATAGAAAAGTTCGCTCGTGTATTGGTCATCCAATGTTCCGACCGTTGGTCGGCCCCAGTTGACCCCCACTCCAAATAAATCCCCCCGTTGACGAAAGTAATGCCCTACTCCCAGGCTAGCGCTAGCCTCCAGAGCTGCGGCGTCTCCGTCCGACCAGCCGAGACGAAGAAACGGCATCCATCGATCATCTACGAATGTCGTCGCAGAAAAGGTCAGTCCCCAACTATCAGGCACCAAGGCTTGGGTTCGTTCATCAACATGCCATACCACGAGATGAACATTGTCTAAATATCGCTTGGCAAACGATGAAACCCATCCCACTTCCAGGTGTTTAAAATATTCATGATCATCGAAAAAGGTATCAAACCCGGATTCAGTGGGATCTCCATTGGCATCCGCTAAGGCACCCACAATATAGATATGTTCGGAGGCAAATCCTCCGACTGCGGCGCCAAGTCCTTGGTTGGGAACCGCGATGGCTGGATTGACAGAAAAGGCAAAGTTGGTGAACGCGGTCAGATAATTAATCATGCCATAAATATCCAGAAAGTCCGTCACATCAATTTGGCCAACTAATGCGGTGAGCTTTCCGTCAAACCAACGTTGCTGCCAATAGAGATTCGTGACACCCCATCCGAAATCATTGAAAGCCACGGCGGTGGGAAGTGTAGACCCGGCTTCAAACCCGAGTGCAAAGGGCGTGGCGCTGGTCCCGACCTGATGCCGATGCTCCACCCGAAAGACCAGGCTCCCGGTCGTGCTGGATTCGCGACCAAATACTGTCCATTCCCCATACGAGCGAAAAATCCCGCCTGCGGCATGATCCCGACCGGGGCTGTCCGTGGCCCGTTGATAGAGGGTCGTATAGTCGAAGGAAAAACTCAGGCCTAACTGATCGTGAACTTGTTTTTTCAGCCCGTAATAAGGGCTCAAGAGTTGTTGGAGCTGATCAAAGCGATAGAGCGGTTGCTTGGGAGCATCATCCTCCTTGAGCTGCGTGCCGACACTGGTGGGGCCACCGAATTCAGGAATATCCTCATAGCCGGCCTGAGAAGAAATTGCTTGCGTTGAAGCAAAGCCCTGATCCGATGGTGTTTCAGAAGCCTGAGTATAACTGGCCGATGAAATTCCTAATAAAATTGTTAACGTCAGAGCAACGAACGCCCAAACTCCTCTTTCAGTTTTGGTCCAAGTACCTACATAATAGGGCATCAGCTTGATGTTTTTTTCCCCTGACGCTCTACGATTTCGGATGATCCTTTCCCGAGCATGCGGATGTTTTTCAGAGCTTCGTTTAAACTCATGGGCAGCCGCGTCACCCGTTCATTCGTCACATAAACCACCGTGCCAGACCATGGGTTGGGAGCACTCGGTAAGTACAATGCCACTTTGCCTTGAGGTTGACGCTCAATTTCAAAAGCCAGTTGCGTATAATCGTCGAAGTCAACAGAAACCGGCAGGAAACTCTCGGAGATCTCATCGCTCCGGCGAAGGTTATCGCCAAACCCTTTGACAAACGCATACCCAGGCAGGGCTGCAAGCAAAGTCGTTTCCAGTTTAGCGACGATCGTTTTAGCATAAGATCTTTGTGCCGCCAGGCCCGCTAGGAAACAAAATCCCAGAATGACCAGCACGGCGAGCAGATTCAACACGACGGTTCCAATATGGCTATCCACTGGCAAAAAGGGAGCAAGGCTTTCCGCGAAACTCCTCATCACGAGCACCAATTTCCCAACTACCACGACGACGACGGCGAGTGGAATAAGAAAAAAAATGCCTCCGATCACGGTGGCCTTCATGAATTCGACTTTGTCCTGCATAATGGTTACTCCTTAATAACTTTAACCAGCCAATTGCGTTCGATTACCCCGTTTTTTATCGCAAAAGTACGTGGGTGACTATGTCCACCAATATCTGAAAATCTTCTCGTGAAGCACCGTCAAGAACTATGAAAATTGCCGCTTTGCCTCATTCTAGCTTCCATAGCAGAATGCCTTTTTCCCATCCATCGCCAGTTTCGCCATATCCCTGGAGATCTTCTCCTGAATGATCGCGTCAAGCTGGTTGTCCCGGATCAGGATATCGACGATGGTATCTTCCGTTTCTCCCCTCTGATCGATTAGCGTCACGTTTCGGATAAGGAGGGTTCCAGACATTGCAGTCGTTTGATCCTGTGCCGAAGACTCCTGCGGGCAGGCACTCATCCAGAAACACAAGACTGCTAAGCACCACGTTTTCTTGAATATACCCAAATCAGCTATTTCCACATGCCCTCTTCTCAAACCATGAACAATGAATTTAGGACTAAAGACTGTTTCGGGTACATGGGCGCTCTGACCAACCGCACAACTATGTGTTCGTTGAAAATGAAGATGGGTTACATTAATTTCAACGGTGAGGGTGCTGTGGCGTCCCCATAATCGGGATCCATTTCCGGATTCCATCCACCACCAAGAGCTTTGTACAGCTGTACCACGGCCACCAGTTGGGCTCGTTGCGTTTGTGCCAAGTCAAGTTCTGCAGAGAACAGTTCCCGTTGGGAATCAAGCACATCAATGTAGTCAGCGAGACCTTCTTCATACCGAGTCCCGGCCAATTCCACCGCACGTTGGTTCAGTGTCACCAGTTTTTTCTGCTGTGTTTGTATGAGGCGAAACTTCTGATAGGCAATAAGAGCATCTTCCACTTCACGGAAACTTTCTAAGATAGTTTGTTGGTACTGAATGAGGGCCTGTTGCTGGCGCGCTTCTGCGGCATTTAGGTTGGCCATATTTCGACCAGCTGTAAAGAAGGGTAAGGTAACTCCAGGGCCGATTCCCCAAAATTTTGCTGGCCCGGTAAATAAGTTATCGAGATCACTACTCGTCACACCTAAATCTCCCGTGAGTGTAAACCGTGGGAAAAAATTTCCTTTTGCCACTCCAATTTCAGCATTGGCGGACACCAGTCGTTGCTCAGCTTGCATAATATCTGGTCGACGTTCCAGCAGTGCCGAAGGGAGCCCAGCCGGCACGACGGGAGGCGTAGCTTGATCTGTAAGAGTACGACCTCGAACGATGCCGGTAGGGTTTTGTCCTAATAGAATACTCAGGGCATTTTCTGTTTGAACAATTTGCCGTTCGAGGTCTGGAATCTGAGCGCTCACTCTCACTACTTCAGCCTCCGCTCTTGCCTTATCAAGACCAGAGACCAACCCATCTTCATAGCGAAAGTTGACGATTTTGGAGGTCTTTGCTCTGGTTTCAACGGTCCGACGAGTAATAGCCAGCTGGAGATCTACAGCACGGAGTTCAAAATAGGATTGAGCAACTTGGCTCACCAGCCCAATCGTAACGGCGCGTCTGGCTTCCTGACTGGCCAACAATCTTGCACGAGATGCCTCAGTGGCACGGCGCAGCTGTCCCCAGATATCAATTTCCCAGGAAAGGGCTCCGCCTAACTTGTACGTTTCCAACGTAAAATCAGCCTGTTGATCAGTTTCTGCAATTCTTTCTTTGGAAAAACTGGAACCCCCTTCAATGGTAGGAAATAAACTTGATCGGGTAATCCCCAACTCCGCACGGGCTTCTTCAATTCGCGCGATCGCCAATAACAGGTCGTTATTGTGTTCAAGCGCCGTGCGAATCAGGACCTGAAGTTCCTTGTCCTGAAACAGTTCCCACCAGGGGGTATCTGCTAAAGAATGAGTATCAAGAACTTCTGGAAGTTGATTCCGAAATCCCTCTGGTTGGGATATGGCGGGACGCTCATAATCCGGGCCAATCGTACAACCCACAAACACAAGACTAGAGAAAAGGAAGAGAAGAGATAGGAACATTATGACGAACCTCCTCTTAATGGATTGGGGGATTTTCCTCAGAAAAAGAATCCTCTGATGGACGTGCATGCTGAGAAAAGTCCTGCCCACTTAACCGTTGAACAACCACAAAAAATACAGGGACTAAAAATATAAGGATCAATGTTCCTGCGAGCATTCCGCCAAACACCGATGTCCCTAAGGACACGCGACTTGCGGCTCCCGCACCCGTCGCCACGACGAGTGGAACCACTCCAAGAATAAAAGCAAAGGATGTCATAAGGATTGGACGCAGCCGTTGCCGTGCCGCAGCTGTCGCCGCCTCCCGAAGGGGCAGACCTTCCTCGTACCGAAGTTTCGCAAATTCCACGATGAGGATGGCATTTTTTGCCACGAGTCCTACAAGAATAATCAGCCCGATTTGAGCATACACTCCAAGGTCTAATCCCCGCAGAAATTGGGCCCCAACCGCACCGAATATGCCAATGGGCACCGCCAAAATAACGGCAAATGGTACCGACCAACTCTCATATTGAGCGGCGAGGATTAAAAAGACAAACACCATGCCAAGGGCAAAAATCACAGGAACTTGTCCACCTGAAATTTTCTCCTGATAGGCGATCGTCGTCCATTCAAACCCCATGTTTTTAGGAAGAACGTTCCGTGCCACGTCTTCCATCGCTTCTAATGCTTGCCCGGAACTATACCCAGGCTTGGCTGATCCCATGATTTCCACCGTCCGATAGAGATTGTATCGGGTGATCGATTCGGGTCCAACGGTTGGAGTAACCGTGACGAGAGTGCTTAAGGGAACCATCCGCCCTGACTCCGTGCGGACTTGAATCCGCTTGATGTCCTCTGGTGTTGTCCGAAATTTTGCATCGGCCTGCGTCATAACTTTAAACGTGCGGCCAAATTTATTAAAGTCGTTCACATAAAATGAGCCAAAGTACGTTTGAATAGAACTGAAGATTTCCTGTAGCGGAATTCCCAGAATTTTGGCCTTGGTCCGATCAAGTTCCACTGCTAATTGCGGAACATTGGCTCGAAACATGGTGAACGGTGGATTGATCTCTGCCCGTTGGCCAGCAGCCATGACTTCATTGGACACATCAACAAGACCTTGAAGGGTTCCACCCCCTCGGTCTTGAAGCTGAAACTGAAACCCTCCAGCATTTCCCAGACCCGAAATAGCAGGGGGATTAAATGCCACAATCACGGCATTAGGAATGGCCCGTAACTTAGCTCCCACGCGTCTGGAAAGATTAGTGGCTTGAAGATCTGGCGAAGCTCGTTCCGCCCATGGAGTCAAAACTGGAATGATTGAGGTCACATTTGAGCTCACCGTATTGTTCAAAATACTCAATCCGCCGAAGGTGATGACGTCTCTAATCCCAGGCGTGTCTTTCAATATAGCCTCAACTTGATCTACGACATTGGTGGTTCGCTCGAGCGATGCCGCATCCGGAAGCTGAATATTGACAAAAAAGTATCCTTGATCTTCCTCTGGAACAAAGGCGGTCGGTAGGGCGGAGAAAAGTCCAACGGTGGCCACGACCAATATTCCGAAAATGGCACATGACACACCCATACGTTTCACGGACAATTTAACTGATCGCTCATACCCATTCGTGAATCGATCAAAAAGACGATTAAAGTGTCCAAAAAACCAGCCGAGAGGTCCCTTGGCCTGATGAGACGGCCGTAGGAGGACCGCGCATAACGCCGGGCTCAACGTCAGAGCATTGAAGCTGGATAAGGAAACAGCCACGGAAATCGTGATGGCGAATTGTTGAAACAACCGACCTGTAATTCCTCCAAGAAACGTAACGGGAATAAACACGGCTAAAAGGACCAACGTCGTCGCGACGATAGGACCGGTCACTTCACTCATCGCCTTTTTCGCTGCCAGACGCGGGGACATTCCTTCCTCATCAATATACCGTTGGGTCCCTTCGACAACCACAATGGCATCATCAACGACATTGCCGATGGCCAAGACTAAACCAAACAGCGTTAAGGTATTCAGAGAAAAACCAAACGCGTTCAAAAAAGCAAACGTCCCGATGAGGGAAACAGGAATGGTCATCAAGGGAATCAGCGTGGCTCGCCAGTTCTGAAGAAAGATAAAGACCGTCAGAAACACGAGCGCGATGGCCTCAAATAATGTGATAACAACTTCCTTGATAGATTCGGTCACGAAAATCGTCGTATCATACGGTACGCTATAGACAAGACCATCAGGGAAACGCTCTGAGAGTTCCTGCATCGTTCCACGAATCCTCTTCGCGGTCTCTAGGGCATTGGCACCAGGGAGTTGGTACACACCGATCAAGGTCGTCGGCTCACCATTGAGCCGGCCAAATTGGGAATAGGACTGGGCGCCTAGCTCCACCGTTGCCACGTCTTTCACCCGAACCATGGATCCACCCGTACCAGTCCGCAAAATAATATTTTCAAACTCTGATACTTCAGTGAGCCGGCCTTTCGCCTTGAGGTTGTATTGAAACTCTTGGCCTGGTGGAGCTGGGGCCTGCCCGATTTGCCCCGCGGCGAATTGAACGTTTTGCTCTTTTATCGCATTAGCCACATCCGTGACAGTCAATCCAAGTTCCGTCAATCGATCAGGGTTGAGCCAAACTCTCATCCCATAATCACGTGCCGCCATATCTTTGGCATCTCCAACGCCCGGTAAACGTTTGAGCTGGTCAAGGATATTGATGGCCGAGTAGTTGCTCAGAAACAGTTGTCCAAATTGGTCACTCGTGGATTGAAGCGCCACAACCATTAAGAGACTCGTAGATTTTTTCTTGGTGGTAATACCGTTTCGAATCACTTCCTCTGGCAACTTACTCTCAGCAATGGCTACCCGGTTTTGTATATTGACGGCTGCTTGGTCAAGGTTGGTTCCAACATCGAATGTCACGTTTAAGGTCATAGAACCATCGTTAGTGCTTTGCGAGGACATATAAATCATGTTCTCTACACCATTGACTTCCTGCTCAATGGGAGAGGCAACGGTCATCTCGACGACATCAGCTCCGGCCCCTGGATAGGAGGTTTTGACTTCGACTTGAGGAGGGGTAATTTCAGGAAATTGGGCAATGGGCAGCCCTAATAGGGAGATTACACCCGATAGGACGATGAGGATTGAAATAACAGAGGAAAAAATTGGGCGGTCAATGAAAAAATTAACCACAACTAAGTCTCAGGAGTCGATTCAGTGGGGGGGTTGGATTTTGAGGTTTCTGGCGCAGGAAGAGAATGCCCATTCCCGGGAGTCTGTTCCGTGGTCAGATTCACCTGAATCCCCGGGCGTACTTTCTGAAGACCTTCAGTTATGACCTGCTCCCCAGGGCGAAGCCCCTCTTCAATGACCCATTGGCTCCCCTGTCGGCTTCCAACCTTGATCCGTCGTTTTTCAACGATGTTGTCCGCGCTGACTACGAAAACCGAGGTACCTTCCATTCCCTCTTGTACGGCCCGCTGAGGAATTAATAGGGCGTTCGGGTGCTCTGAAAGCACAGCTCGAATTCTTGCAAACTGGCCGGGGCGAAGAATCCCCTTGGGGTTAGGAAATTCGATTCGAAGGGGAAGGGTAGAAGTAAATTCATCCACCGTTCGTCCCACGAAATTAATGGTTCCATTAAAAGCGTGAACACTATCATCAGCGAGAATCATCGTTAAGGAAGATTTTTTTTTGGCATTGTGTTCCCCAGCAGGCTGATTCTTCTTGATGTCATCCATGCGCTTGGCAGTTAAGAGATAATCCCTCTCGCTGACGCTGATATTGACAAAGACCGGATCAACCTGTGAAATCGTCGCCAGGAGGGTCGGATCTGCTTTTCCAACAAGCGAACCGACCCGTACATCTGTCCGACCAATGCGGCCCGACAGGGGAGCAAAAACTTTGGTGAAGCTCAGATTCAGTTTGGCCTGCTCTAATAATTGGTAGTCGGCCCGCACGGTCGCTTCCATTTGCTTCTCATGAGCTACGACGCTTTCAAGGCGGCTCGTACTCACCGCATCTTTGGCATGAAGTGATTGATAACGTTTTGCATCCTGGCGGGCTTTTAGAAGAGCAGCTTTATTCCCGGCTAATTGAGCTTTCGCTTGTTGCAGGTCCGCCCTATATTTTCGAGGATCAATAATAAATAACAAGTCCCCTTTGTTGACTAAATTCCCTTCTTTAAAATTAATCTTGTCAAGAAACCCTTCAACTCTTGCTCGTAACTCAATCGACCTGGGAGATTCCGTCTGTCCAACGTACTCCCCATAAATGGACACTGTTTTCTGAACAACAGGGGCAACGATCACTGATGGCGATGGAGGAGCAGGAGGTTTGGACTCCCCTCCACATCCTGCAATGAAAACAAGAGCGATCCCCAATATGACGAGAAAGTTTGGCACGGCATTCTTCGGGCAAAACAGAAGAGCTTGAAGGATATTCATACTTACAATCCTAGTTCTCATTGCCTAGCTTCCATCATAGTTACAGGGAAAAAATATACTATGAATAGCTTCCAGAAATTGAGTCGACATTCCGGTACTCAAGATATCCACCTTGTTGGAGCACAGCCCTATCATTACATATCACCATAGCGGAGGTCTTGGCACTAGCAAGACCACTCATGGCCAATGACAAAACCCATTTAATGGCCAGATTTTAAAGAAAATATATCATGTGTTTTCTTTTGAAAACCAAGGCTCTTACAACGTATTTTTGTAGATCTTGCCGTCTTTCATGATCAGATGTAATGTATCAATAGGTTTGTACTCTGGATCAGCATCAAACCACTTTTCATTGCCGCCGATCACAGCAATATCTTTGAGCGGATTCCCATTCACTAGCAGAATGTCCGCATACGCACCTTCTTCAATCACGCCTTGTTTCCCTGCTTTGTAAGGATTGCGTGGCCCAGAAAGCGCCAACAATTCGCCTGCTATTGAAGTGAGCTGCTTCAGCACTTCAAAGTTGCTCCCGAAGGCCTGGGTGCGCCACCAAAGTTCATAGCGGCGGGCTCGCTCGGCATCAGAAAATACTCCCACATAGTCTGAAGCGAAAACTACTTTCACCCCATGCTTGACCAGTTTCTTGCCAAGGTCGCCATATTCTTTCTGCAATTGTGCGAGCATGGGTAATTTTTCTTTCGGCATTAAGGGGTTCTTAGCCAGGTCAGGTGATAGGCCCCACATCTGCGGCACGACATATATTCCATTCTCGGCAATTTTCTTCATCGTGGCTTCGGTCATAAAGAATGCGTGCTCAAAGGATTTGACCCCGCATTCCATCAGGCGGTTCATGGCACGATCAGTAAACACATGGGCGGCCACATAGGTGCCCCAATCTTTGGTTGCTTCTACAATCGCACAGGTTTCTTCTTTTGAGAACTGCGTCGTATCCATCGGGTCAAACCGTGATGACCCACCCCCACCCGCCATGATCTTTATCTGAGTGGCACCATTTCGAAGATTCAGGCGCGTAGCTGCTAGGACTGCAGGAACACCATCAGCGACGGTCCCGATCCCAAAGCGTTGGAAGTTCGACACATCCCCAGGAAGAGCAGCAGAGAACCCACCATCGGCGCGGTCTCTGAAATCACCGTGGCCGGACGTCTGCGAAATAAAGGCGCCCGATGGGTAGAGTCTGGGACCAAGCACAAAGCCTGCATCGATGTTGCGTTGCAACCCAAACGCGGGGCCGCCCATATCTCGTACCGCAGTGAACCCATCCATTAAAAATCGTTCCATGACCCTTGTTGCGCGATAGGCCAAATCGGTTAAGTCCATATTGGTTTCTATTTGACTGTAACTTCCGTTCAGCATGACATGGGCATGTCCGTCGATTAAGCCTGGCATCAACGTCCGCCCTTTGCCATCAATGATCGTGGCCCCTTCATTGGCCTCCAGACCCTTGCCGATCTGCTTGATGAGATTCTCTTCAACTAGCACGTCCTGGCCGATCGCCAGCTTATCCGTCTTGCCATCGAAGATGTTGACGTTCGTGAAAAGAACTTGGGAGTTGGCACTTTCCTTTGCGGAAATTGCTGACGGAAACGTCAACGGGCAAATCGATCCAACCACTAACATCGCCGCTAATAAGAGTTGTTTCATTTTTTGGGATCTCCATTTAACAATGTACTGTGTCTTTTCTTTGAGGAAGAAGCAACCGCAGGTGTATGAAAATCGCTGTATTTTAGCTTAAAAAACATTCCTCCAGAAAGTGCTGATCATTGGAACCAATTCACTGTGAGTTGCAGCCGCATGAGAAGAACAATGGCATTATTGCCTGTGGGATCCGTATTGGGATGAATAATATATTGCACGTCTGGCTGGATTGTGAAAGCGGGAGAAAATTGAATCGCGTGGCTCCACTCTAATGCTATCTCCTGGTCAGACACCCGCTTGTCTTCTTCGCGTTGCCCGTCTTTATAATGTCTGCCATTGCGGGCCATCGCGAAACCGAATCCTGTTTGGTCCAGATCGCGACCGGGAATGAGACCTTGATACATCAGACCTCCTCCAACATAGTGAGAGAAACGGTTGACCTTAGGATTGGCGTAGGCGACTTCCCCAAAAAGCCAAAGCCCCTGTTCCCCTGGCCCCTGCTCTTCGAACACCCGCTTTTCGCCTAATGCATAGATGCCATACGTTCCATTTCGCTCCACAGGATTGCCGGCACCATCCTGTTTACTCAAATCATCCTGATCGGTGGTGTAGAGCCACCCTCCCAGAGCAACCTTCGCATCATATTCTAACTCTGCGGCTCGCCCAAGTCGGCGAAAGACCAACCGGTTTGGTCGTTCCAGGCCTACCTTCTGCTCCTCTGTTTGTTGAGCGTCCGGTTTACCCACATAGTACGCGACCTCTGTGGCGAACAGGATCCCATCCTTGGCACTCAATTTGAGGTTAAGAGTATCGGGATTGTCGGGTAGATCGCCTGGGACTCCATCAGCGACTACAGCCCGAAGAGTGATGTTTTCAGTCAGTTTGGCTTGTGCGCGAAACCCTAATGAAACGTTCGGAAATGTTGAAGGACCGTTCTTCCCACTGGTGGCAAACGTAGGATTGGTGCCAAAGCTGCTATTGACAAATAGTTCGGACGCAGAACTGATCACATCGAATTCTGAGGTCACATCATACAGTCCGGCTAAGAAAGAAAGTCTTTCTTGAAAAAGATTTTGTTGATACCAGGCTTCGAAGAGTTTCCATGTATTGTTGCCAGAAATATTACTCACACCTTGAGCATCGCGACCTTCGGCAATATTCCCGCCATACAATCCCAATCCAGATAAAAACACTGTTCCACCCTTCCAGTTGGCCAGTTTTTGAGTATCAATGGTGAGCAGCAAATCAATATCCCCAATGACTAGGGCTTTGTTGGTGCCCTCATTGTTGACGTTGGAGCCGATATCGGTGGTGTTCACATTTTCCAGAGTGACTCCCCTCGCATTGAGGTAAGATCGAAAATGCTTCAATTTCTCAGGATATTCATGTCCATCCATTGCCCTACTCGATATGGGCACAAGTAGAAAGACACCTACAAGAAATCCGTAGAACCATCCACGGGAATGCATGCCTGAGTCAATGAAAGTTACAAAGGGAGGAGGCTTGCAATTCAAATACAACGTCGTTCTTACGTCCCTTACACGCCAAGTTGGAAATTTTTGGAAAATGGTTTTTAGTTGCCGTGCGCTGTAGGGGATGAAAAGCCTTTTCCTGATGGAGTTCAATTTGTAGAATATCCTCCCAGGAGACAAAAATCGCATCACATGTGTCCAAGTCTTACCAAAGTCCCATCTGTGAATGATAGCCCATAGCTATAAGAAGGAGGAGCTACCTCATGCGTAGACGTACATGGAATAAAGAGAATCACCATCCTCAGTCTCTTTTCCCGCGAATCATTATGTTGTTCGTCATGATGATCATCATAGGAATTGACCCCCTTCATGCCCAACCGAGCTTGTCGGAAGTCGTTGAAGATTCTTCGAAGAAAGACTCGACCATTGAAATCGAAAAGGCAGCAATGAAAGGGGTTCCAGATGACGAGTTTCATCGCGGGATGCCTCGTGGCACCGTTCGAGGATTTTTCTTGGCTGTTCGGCAAAGAGATTTTGAACGAGCTTCCGAATACCTTGATTTACGAGATTTGCCGACAGAGGTAAAAAAATACAAGGCCCCGAATTAGCGCAACAACTTCGAAGGGTATTGGCGAGAACGATCTGGGTTGATTTAGATACGGTCAGTCTAGACCCTAAGGGACATATGCAGGATGGGCTTCCGACCTACCGGGATCGAGTTGGGCGAATTCACACCAAATCCAAACATTTTAGTATCTTATTGCAAAAGGTGCCACGAGGAGATGGGGTATCTATTTGGAAGTTTTCTAATAAAACCGTTGCTCAGATACCAGAAATGTACACCATCTTTGGACGTGGAATTTTGGATGAGGTTTTACCCCAATGGTTCTTCCACATTCGAGTCTTCAAAATTTATCTTGGCGAGTGGGTAGGATTCTTTGCCATCGGTCTGCTTGCCTATCTTCTTGCTGTGGGATTGACCGGCCCCTTGTATTATTTGATGGGTCGTCAGGAGCGTCCCCTCTATGCCCAACTCCTGACATCTTTTCGTCAGCCTTTTCGCTTAATTGTATGGGCACTCATCGGGAATCAATTACTGCCTTTTTTGAAACTCTCCCTTGTCGCCCAGGCCTTACATCAAGCCAAAACGATTACCATTATTATTTGTGCCTGGTTTGCCATGAGAATTATTAATTTTAGTTTTGTCCGGTTAGCTCTTCGAATGAAGAAAAAAGGTCGTCCTGGACTGACCGTGTTGTTGCCGACTCTGGGGAATGTCTTGAAGATCGTATTGGCTATTGGAGTAGGTATTTTCTGGTTAGATAATATTGGTGTTAAGGTGGGAGCGCTTTTGGCCGGATTGGGTATTGGAGGACTTGCCGTGGCGCTCGCCGCCCAAAAAAGTCTTGAAAATGTGATTGGGGCGATTACCTTGTTTGCGTCGCGTCCAGTTAAAGTTGGAGACTTTTGTCGGTTTGGCGACAGTTATGGAACGGTGGAAGAAATCGGATTGGGCGCGACGAAGGTTCGCACCCATGATAGTACGGTTATCAATATACCCAATGCGGAATTTTCAACCATTCAACTCGAAAATTTCTCAATGCGAGAACATATGTGGTATCACCCTAAAATCCGATTGCGGTACGAAACCACGCCAGATCAATTACGGTATGTTCTGGTCGAGGTCCGTAAAATGTTCTACTCGCACCCTAAGGTGCTTCGGTCTCCGGCTCGTATTCGATTTGAAGGATTTGGAGAGCATTCACTAGACCTCCAAGTCTTTGCGTTTCTTGATGTGAATAACCCTGATAACTTTACAGAAGTGGCTGAGGATTTGAATTTGCGAATCATGGAAATTGTTGCCGAAGCTGGAACCGAATTTGCCATTCCTTCGCAGACGTTGTACGTTCAGCGTGGTGCAGGACTCGATCCAGCGAAGGTGGACGCCACAGAAAATTGCGTGAAGAGCTGGAAGGACAATCATGCTTTGTATATCCCTTCGTTTCCCCAAGAAAAGATCGAAGAGCTTCAAGGATCCCTCGATTATCCTCCAGCTGGTTCCCCTGGGGGTGTAGCTCGGTAACGTCCGTTTTCAAGATAATGATGAAAATGGTGGTTTAGGAACAATAGAAGGTTTCCTGATCGATAAGTCTTTTGTCTCTACAGCCACTATGTTAAAATTTTTGAGAGATTCTGCGTTTCTACGTTCGGTAGAATGAACGGTCTTTTAGAAAGTATGGGTCTAAACAAAAAATGGCCTGATCCCTAGTCGTTTGAAATAAATTGGTAGGTTTACATCTGGCTCATTTGGTCGTGGTTTCGTACATGAGGAACCTTACAAAAAAGGAGAGAACACAAATGGTTCGAACATTCTTTGTTGTCATCATGGCTTTTTACGCAATGGGATTAGTTGGATGTGGAAGTAGCCCGCAAGAACGAGAAGCAGAAGCGGATGCTGTCATTGCCGAGGAAAAAGTCAAAATGATGCAACAGTATCGTGAGTGCCTTGAAAAATATGAAGGGAAGGAAGATGTTGCCGAAAAATGTGGCCAGTATAAAGAGGCAGCCGAAACTTTCATTGGCAAGTAAAGGGTTCATGGGTTTTGAACCCCTCTTTCAACCAGCATCCATGTCCTGCTCGTCACATGCCTCTCGATCTTTCACTATCATAAAGAAAAGGATTTTTCAGGTGAATGGTAGGATGATGGTGGTGTCTATATTTCATTGACGCTACCGTTTGTCATTCTCAATCATCTATAGAGAATATCGTGAAACATATGTACATAAAAGGTCTCTCCCCAAAATACGAATCAAGGCCATTCCTCATCCCAATAGCCTGTCGTTGTATTTTGTCTGTCATCATGTGCCTCATCTTCTCTGGCTGTATGTTTAAGTCACTTGAAAAGGACCTCGCCATTCTTGAACAAACGTCACGTCTCGAAGGGAGGATTTCGAACCCGTCTCCTCACCAGAAACCGATCATTGTCTTGGCGTATCAACTTCGGGGGGATGACAAAAAACTTGTCGTGTACTCCGTCCAACATCGACCGGGCACTTTCAAATTTATCCGCCTCCCCGGTCGCTACCTTATCGCCGCCTTTGAGGATGCGAATGAAGACTTGGTGTATCAGCCAACGGAATATGCGGGCTATGTCGGGAACGGTTCTATTATCACGGTTAAGCCAGGCGAGGATCTTTTGCATCTTGACCTAACGCTCCAGAATCCTGACAGGGTTACCTTTGCAGAAGCGCCTGACCTGACTTCTCCTGCCATAAAGGCCCAACTCGATTTATCCAAAATTCAAGCAGGAGAAATCGTCACAATTGAGGATCGACGATTTTCACAAAAAAACGGCGAGCAAGGCTTATGGGAACCCATTCAATTCTTACGCGATGTAGGCGGAGGGGTCTATTTTCTTGAACCATTCGACCCCAAAAAAATTCCAGTGGTTTTTGTTCATGGTGCAGGGGGTTATCCTCAGCAATGGGGACCTCTTATTGACCAGTTAGACCAAACCCTCTACCAACCTTGGCTTTTCTTTTATCCTTCTGGATTTCGACTGGATATCTGTTCCGAATTTCTGGCCGGAACTCTGAGAAAGGTTATGGTTGGGAATACATTACATGATAATAAAATCGTGGTGATTGCCCATAGTATGGGAGGACTCGTGTCTCGCTCTCTCGTGAATATGATTGTGGAAAAGGATGTGGAGCAAAAGTTCAGGGTGCTCTTTCTCACCCTCTCAACCCCTTGGGGAGGACACCAAGCCGCCCAAATGGGAGTCGACTACGCTCCAGCTGTGATTCCTTCTTGGATTGACATGATCCCCAATAGCCCCTTTCAACAGGCCCTCTTCCAAGCACCCTTATCAAACAAAATCGACTATTACCTCTTCTTTGGGTTTAAAGGCGGTCGAAACCCATTTACGAATGGAAACGACGATGGGACGGTCTCTTTAGTGAGTCAATTAAAAGCAGAAGCCCAAGACGCTGCGATCAAGACCATTGGGTTTAATGAAGATCACGTCAGTATTCTGCGCTCACCACGTGCCACAGAAAAAGTCTCAGCTCTCTTAACCACGTTTGCCAATCGTGAATAATATCTCAGGCAACCTTGTTGCCCCAGAAAATTGAAACTGCCCTATAACAGAATCCTTCAATTTGTCATATGCTGTGCTTCCAAAAGGAACACCTAATTTCCATGGATCATTCCTAAGCCCCACAGGGAGCCAACCCCTCATGACTCCGTCCACTCTAAGAATTTGGCCATTGTATGTGGTTTGTTTCGTTCTCTCTGGTTGCGTGGAAGCTAGTAATTGGTTGTCCGGCCCTACTCAATATCAGAATTCCTCTTTCGCTTCCTCTCCTCAGTTAGCTCCCATACGAATTGGAGTCACGACCAAACAAGAGATGGTCGCGAGACTTGGACATCCTACCGACGAGAAGGTACGTTCCACCGATGGAATCCAGGTGGAATCTTTGAGCTATTCCACCGCTGAAGCGGAAATTAGCCCCTACCAATACCTTCCCCTTCTTGGGGGCATTGCCTATTTGGAGCCTCTTCAAAATCAGACCCCTTCCACCGCTTTCAGTTTTTCTTCTGAGGGCCTTGTTTCTGGATTGACGGTATCCACCCTCAATGCCTATGGAGACATCCGCTCTCCAAAACAATTATCTATTGAGGAACCTTCTCTTCTTTTTTATGGTATGAGAAACCCCGAGGTGTCTTATACTCCAAACGATTCACCTCACCAAGTCCCCTAACCTCTTCAAGTAGCTCTTTTCTCCGTGTTCTTTTTCTGGTTAGTTTCCTTTCAATTTTATCTAGACTAATGTTGTCAGCACTTCCCCTTTAAAAAAATTCTCCTAAGTTCATCGAATCCTCAAGTGGTCTCCCTGTCGATCCGATGAATGTCTGTATGAGACCAAAAGGTAGTGCAGAAAAATTAGAAGCGAGACGGCGGCTGGCTGCGACCATGTTAACCAAGGGCCGAGGCATTCGAGAGGTTGCCCGAACCATTGGGGCAGCTCCATCTTCTGTGAAACGATGGAAAGATGCCCTGGAAGAAGGCGGGAAAAACGCGTTGAAGTCAAAACCCCACACGGGACGTCCTTCACGCCTCTCGGCTAAACAACGCCAAGACCTCCTCCACATTCTCAAGCAAGGGCCTAGAGCGGCAAACTTACGAGCTGATCAATGGACATGCCGCCGTGTTGGCACGGTTATTCGTCGGTCCTTTGGGGTGAAATATCACCCTGATCACGTGAGTCGGATCTTACGAGCCCTTGGTTGGAAATATAAGGGGAAAAACAGCTTGCCTCCAAAGAGAATGACGGAACAACACCATGCGCAGTGGTCCGGTCTTGTCCGACGCCACCGGTAGCATTTTCTTCTCGGTGTGTTCGTTGATGCCTCGCTAAATCAATAACCCCTGTTCTAGACTTGGGGTTAATACTATCCCTACCTCCGCCTTCCTTCAGCTTTTACCCACACATTTTTTACGTTACGTCCTCATCTAAACCTAATCAGGGCTTGCCCTAGGTCTTTAATTCAAGGAAATAGTGGAGGGGGAACTTAGACGAATAGTGGGAACTGTCACGATATCTAAGAAGGAACCTAAGCAGTTGATTGCTTGCGCAAAGGCTTCAGGCTGGGTAGGTTTGGTCAGATAAAAATTGCATCCAATTGAATGGCAGGCTTCCACTTCTTGTGGATTATCGGTGGTGGATAACATGAGAATCGGAATTCGTTTCAACACTTCATGTTCTTTCATTCTTCGTAATACTTCAATGCCATTCACCCGGGGTAGGTTAATATCAAGAATCAAAAGATAGCGGTGGGCCGTTTTCCCCTGCTCTATATTGTCAGAACCTAAGAAATACTCCAGGGCTTCCTGACCATCTCGCAATCGGTGACAGGGCTTTTCCATCCCAGCCCGTCGAAGATTTTTTTCAATGAGAGCCGCATGTCCATCATCATCTTCTGCAATTAATATCGTCGTGTCAGGATTCATACTGTCCTCCTTCTTCAACGTCCATCACTCGCGGAATGTACACGTGAAACGTCGTCCCTTTCCCTGATAAAGATTCAACCTCAATCTTGCCTTGATGCCGATCAAGAATTCGCTGCACAATGGCTAGACCCAACCCCTCCCCTTTTCCGTGTTGAGGGCTCAATCGGTGAAACACTTGAAAAATTCGTGCATGGTGTTCCTGGGGAATACCCACACCATTGTCGGCAATGGCATATGCCGACCATCCATCCACGGTTTTTCCTGAAATCGTTATTTCTCCAGACCGGGAAGGCTCAAGATACTTCTGAGCGTTATCGATCAAGTTAGCAAACACCTGCGTCACTAAAACCTCATCCCCCATACAATCAGAAAGATCCCCTATATGTAGGACAACACCTTTTTGCTTCAACTGAAATTCCAGGGAGGAAACTATGCTCATCATCAACCGATTCATGTCCAAACGTTCCCATTGAATATTGATTTGGCCAAGTCTGATAAATCGAAGAATTCCAGAGGCCACCGTATTCACGCTATCGGCTCCTGCTCGAATAAAGCGCACGGCTTCCGGAATATCCTGCATCACCAAGGGATGCACATGTTCCTTAACCGCATCAGACATCGCTTCTTCTTCAAATAACGTTTTCAGACGATCACAGGCCATGGTGAGTTCCTGGCAAAAACCCTGAATCGTCACGATGGGAGCCCGCAGGTCATGGGAAATGACATGCATCAGCGTTTCCATATCATCTTCTGGCAGGACCCCTTGGGTCTCTCCTGATGGAGGAAAAAGCGGTTTATCTGGTTGACTCGGTGTATCCATGAAATTGTCGTTCCTTTTCAACCCATTTTAAAATAGTTCATCCTACATACTTGGTTAGAGGCAGTTCTGGCGCAATAATCTGCGGCAGCAGTCTCAACTTGCGCACGCCAACTCTCTCGGTTGCTTCAAACACAGACCCGGCTTAAGAGGGCTCATCCAGAACCCTAACGCCTTTTGACCTAGAACTTCAGCACCTAAGATGTTGAAACATCACGCGTTCTTGTGAGAAATGTTAGACTCCGAGCAATGTCCACCTTCATAAGAAGGTGACCACTTTTCGGTAATGGGGATAAATACGGAATGAAGAAATGAAGAATACGGTCGGAAAGAAAAAAAAGAATAAAGCGGAACAATCATATAAACATTAATGTTAAATGGGATGAACATTCTTATAGAAAAATCTACCGTTCTACCATGACATATATCATTATATACCATTGCATAAAAATTTTGCCCCCATACGGCTCACCATCAACTCAACCTGTGCGTCAGCCAACAACGCATAAACATATTATTTCAGCAACAGGCCACCGTACTGCACAAAAAATGGCACAAATACCAAGGATAAAATGGCCGAAAGTTTGATCAGGATATTGAGCGAGGGGCCTGATGTATCTTTGAGTGGGTCGCCAACCGTATCACCGACCACAGCGGCTTTATGGGTTTCTGTCCCTTTCCCACCAAGATTTCCCTTCTCAATATACTTTTTTGCATTATCCCAGGCTCCACCACTATTAGATGAAGAAATGGCAATCACGCCACCAGCAACAAGGGATCCGGCAAGAACACCTGCTACGGCTTGGATACCAAAGAGGAACCCCGTAACCAGAGGCGTTCCCATTATCAGGATGCCTGGTGCAATCATTTCCTTGAGTGCGGCCTTGGTCGAAATCGCCACACATTGCTCATGATCTGCTTCGGCTTTTCCTTCCATCAATCCAGGAATCGTGCGGAACTGACGGCGGACTTCTTCAATCATCTCATAGGCTGCAGACCCAACAGATTTCATGGTCATAGCAGAAAAGTATGACGGCAAGACTGCGCCCATAAAAAGACTGGTAAAAACCAGAGGATCAAGCAAATTTATACTGCCTAAGAGATCATACTCTGGGCCATTCTGCTCCTTGAGCAACAAATCCGCTCTAGTCAGGAAGGCGGCAAACAACGCCAAGGAGGTGAGAATCGCCGCACCGATAGCAAACCCCTTACCAATCGCGGCGGTGGTATTTCCAGCCGCATCTAATACGTCCGTCCGTTGACGGACATGTTCTGGCATGCCAGCCATTTCTGCAATCCCTCCCGCATTATCGGAAACCGGCCCATAAGCATCGATCGTCAAGGCAATCACGAGTGTTCCCAACATGCCCAGAGAGGCAATGGCCACCCCATACATTCCTGCCAACACCCAAGGAATATAGATTGCCAGTCCTATCGCGAGATAAGGACCTACGGCACTCTGATACCCAAGAGCCAACCCAAAGATGATATTCGTGGCTGAACCGGTTTCACACGATTTCGCCACCTCCCGGACAGGAGCGTAGTCATGCGAGGTGTAGTATTCCGTCATCAACCCCACAACAAGTCCCGCAATCAACCCTGTCAGGAAACAGAAATACACCCCCATGTCCGTATAGGCGACTCCGCCAATCTCAAACGTATCAGGAAGCATCGCTTTGGTCACGAAGAACATCACGACGGCCATAATCGCACTGGAGATAATCAGCATTCTTTTCAAGGCTGGAGCAACCTGTTCCTCTGTAGTAACCTTGACCATCATCAGCGTCAGTAAGCTCACAGGAATGCCAATGGCAGAAATGAGAATAGGGTATAACAATGCATCGACCATCCCAGAAAATGCTACTGCACTAATCACCATGGCCGCACAGGTGCTTTCCGCACAGGACCCAAAGAGGTCAGCCCCCATTCCAGCCACATCACCGACATTATCACCCACATTATCAGCAATGACTGCGGGATTCCGTGGGTCATCCTCAGGAATTCCCGCTTCAACTTTTCCCACAAGGTCAGCACCCACATCCGCAGCTTTTGTGAAAATCCCACCACCCACACGTGCAAACAATGCAATGGAAGACCCACCCAAACCGAAACCAGCAATAACTTCCATTAAGACGTGTGTCGGCAATTGTTCCGGCATGATGCTCTTCAACCCAAGATAGATCAGAAGCATTCCTAATGCCGCTAAACTCACCAAGGCAAAACCC
>JAJDBR010000239.1 GCA_029261275.1 Nitrospirales bacterium | reverse complement strand
TTAACAACAGTCCCTAATAACCACTATGATTTGCTCATCGTGGATGCCTTCAGCTCTGACGCTATCCCTATTCATCTCATTACTCGTGAAGCTCTGGCCCTTTACTTACAAAAATTAACCCATGATGGAATTCTACTGTTTCACATTTCCAACAACAATCTGGAGCTCGACACTGTTATGGGAAATTTAGCGGTCGACGCCAACCTTGATGGGTGGATACAGCGATACCGAATAACGAGCGATGAACAACGATCCCAATATCACATGTCCACCGATTGGGTTGTGATGGCACAATCTTCAGTAGATCTTGGCATACTTGATGAAGACTCGCGTTGGGAACGACTTGCTGCGAACTTGAACGCCCGAGTGTGGACTGATGATTATTCTAATATACTTGAAGTTCTCAAATTCGGAAAAAAATAACCATCATTGAGCTGCCTTCACTCCATTGTTCAATAAAACTGGGGGATGAAAAAATATCGTATTTCCATGTCACACAATTTTCTTCTAAAGACTCATGAGCGACCTTTTTACACATTTTCTTCCCTCTATTCAGAAATTGGGTGCCGTCTTCATTCATATTAACCGGCTCAATCCTCTCCGTTTTTCCTTCGCGTAGGTCACAGGAGCTCCTTAAGAAACATCTTCTTCATTCCGAAATAGCTTCTGATGACCCCAAGCAGGCCATCCAGATGCCTACAACCTCGTGAATTGGCCATTCAACTCTAAGGAATATTGGGTACTGGGACACGGGTTTCTTAGAAAATCTTATCTAACGCCTATTCCTCATGAATGAACATACGGCTGGCCGTTCCCGCTCACTCTCATGGATTTCCGTATTGGTTACGGTCCTGCTTATCAATGCAGGACTCCTCTATTGGTATCATGACCGCACATGGTGGGAGCGGGATGAGGGACAGCTCGCACATGTCGCAGAACGCATCCTGAACGGCGAAGTGCTCCATCGAGATGTCCAAGACGTTCGACCAGGGTATGTAAACTTTATCAACGCCGCAGCACTGTATCTCTTTGGGCCCAGCCTGCTGAGCTTGCGCTACCCCTTGGCGCTTATCGCACTTGCACAATCTGTCCTAGTGTTCTTTCTCTTCCGCTCACACGGAGCAATCATAGCTGGAACCCTGTCTTTGAGCTCAGTGACGCTTGGCGTACTCCACTTTCTGAATCCGAATCACCACTGGTATGCCTTATTCTTTACCGTTCTACTCATCTGCCATTTGATATGGACCCCGCGAACCAACCGCTGGTATTTACCTCTCGCAGGCTTACTGATCGTCACTGTTGGATTGACGAGACACCTGACAGGCGCATTTGTGGGCATGGGTACTCTCTCCTTCCTTCTTCTTACGGAGTCTCGAGAGAGCGGAAACAACTTGCCATTTCACAAGCAGTGGATGGGGCAACTACTCTGCGGTTTGATGCTTGCCCTGCTCTCGTTCTATCTCTTCCGAGCAACAGATATTCTAGCCTTTCTCATGTTTGGTCTCTGGCCAGTGGGGTTGTTGGCCTGGCAGCTCACGACAGTTGCGGTATCCAATAATAGAACCATTCACATCTTCGGGGAACTCTCTCTTGGCATGGTGATCGGCGCTCTCCCTCTACTTGCCTACCATATGGTGCATGGATCCCTCCCCGCCATGATCGATGACAACATCCTTCGAGCATTTGATGTGCTCAATTGGAACTTAGGCCAGGAAGCAAAATATTGGATGCTGCCCTTAGCCGCAGCGGTCGAATTCCGCAATAACCCCGGGGTATTCAGCCTCCTGAATGCTGCGTATTTTCTGGTCGTCCCTCTCTTCGCCACACTTAATGGGCTTCTCTTGTTTCTTGTCATGCATCGAAGATCAAGGCATCTCTCACTCGCGTTACCCATTCTTGCGGCATTCTATGGCCTAGTGTCGCTCTTCATTCAAATCCCTATCTATCTGCATTGGACAGCCATACTCTCACTCGCAGGTTCACTGTGGGTCATTTTAGAGTTGAAACCTACGTGGAACGTACCGCTCAACGTAATCCTCATCATTCTGTCAGGAGTGAGTGTCGCGTTCCAGGCCGGCGTGCCGATCCAAGGCAAAATAATGGATCTTGTGAGCACCCAAAAACCTGAGCTCTTCGACAGCCGTCACCAATTACCTAAAGTTGATCTGTGGGTCAGAGGGGATTCACTGGAAGCATACAAGAAGGTGGTTCGCATTATTGAGGAGAAGACCCAGCAAGATGACTACCTCTTCGCTGTCCCAAACAATCCCGAGCTTTATTTTATGACGGAGAGACGGAATCCCTTTCGATTCGCCAGTACCGACCATGGTGTCCTGAATGAGATAGAAGTACACCAGGTCATCCAAACATTGGAACAGCTTCGCCCTCGCATCATAACATTCTCCCCAGGGTCTCAACGAAACACAACTCAGTCGTTGGCCATCATGGAACACGTCCGCACGCACTCGCAATTACTCTCACAAGATCCATTTTTCGAAGTCTACCTCTATGGTGAGGAAAGCCGTTCGACGAAGAAAAGCGAGAGTGCTCAAGTGAGTGTGCCCCCAAGTAGGCAGCCACAATACCTGTCCTTACCACAAGCAGAAGGATAGACAAGAAACCAATCATGTTAAACGTCCTTGCATCTCATAGAGAAACCGACAAGGTCTTAACCCATGCTCGCGCAACAGCCTCTCGTTGTAAGGAAAAAATCAGGAATCTTTATGATAATCTTGCCGAGAGTCGTACGGATTGGATTGAGAGAAACCAATACTACTATCACGAAGATTGGACGTATATGTCCTTCTTGATACCGGCAGGTAAAAAAATAATCGAGCTCGGCTGTGGCACAGGTGAGCTTCTCTCGCATTTACGTCCAAGCTTGGGCGTGGGAATCGATTTGTCACCAAATACCATTGAGCAGGCTCGGCGAAAATACCCTGATTTAGATTTCAAATTGGGCGATATCGAAGATCCGAGCGTCATTGAAAAAGTAGGGGCTCCGTTTGATGCCATCGTGCTGTCCGATACTGTGGGCATGTTGGAAGATTGCGAAGAAACCTTTCGCAGATTACATGCTTTGTGTCATGAAGATACACGAATCTTTATCTCTTTCTACTCGCGAATGTGGTCCCCGCTATTATTATTGTTGGAGAAATTTGGCCTGAAAATGCCTTCACCTCCCAACAACTGGCTATCAGAACAGGATATAGCAGAACTGTTGAAACTAGCCAGCTTTGAGATCGTGAAAAAAGAATGGCGTATTCTTTCACCAAAAAAACTCATGGGCTTGGGGCGTTTCGTCAATAAATACTTCCCGAGCATTCCTGGCCTTCGTCATTTTTCCTTGCGCAACTATCTAGTCGCCCGGCCAATAGCGTATGCGCCAAAAGAGAAGCTTTCAGCATCCATCATTATTCCGGCGCGCAATGAACGTGGCAATATTCGCAATGCCCTCATCCGATTGCCAAAGTTTTGCGACGACCTTGAAATCATTTTTGTAGAAGGGCACAGCAGCGATAATACCTTAAAAGAAATCTGCACGGTGATTGCCGAAAATCCTTCTCAAGATATTAAAGTTCTTGTGCAAGATGGGAAAGGGAAAGGGGATGCCGTACGAAAGGGCTTTCAACATGCACGCGGTGATGTGTTATTTATTCTTGACGCCGACCTGACCACACCTCCTGAAAGTATGCCGAAGTTTTATCGCGCGATATGTTCTGGGCAGGGAGAATTCATCAACGGAACACGTCTTGTTTACCCCATGGAAGATGAAGCCATGAAGTTTCTCAATCTTATCGCTAACTATTCGTTCTCCGTAATTTTCTCCTGGTTATTAAATCAGAGAATCACCGACACGCTTTGCGGAACAAAAGTACTCCTAAGAAGACATTATGAGGAAATTGCCCGCAATCGCCACTATTTCGGCGACTTTGATCCTTTTGGGGATTTTGATTTGCTATTTGGCGCTTCCAAGCAGAACTTGAAGTTTACCGAAATCCCTGTTCGCTATGAAAGTCGTCGCTATGGGGAAACGCAAATTTCACGCTTTCAGAACGGATTGTCATTGTTGCGGATGGTTGTCTTTGCATTTCGTCGATTAAAGGCTATATGAACGTTTGCTCAACAACCATCGATCGTGTTCCTCAATTGAAGGAGGCTTGGGAAGGAAAAGCGGTGCTGCGAGAGATTTATCGAGACTACTATCGGCGTATAAAAGCGGAATTGATACCGGGGCTTACCCTTGAGGTGGGAAGTGGATGTGGCAGTTTCAAAGAAGACTTGGGTGATATCATTACGACGGATATTACTCCCTCTGCATGGATCGATAGCGTTGCCGATGCACAAGCGTTACCACTGAAAACCGGCACACTTTTTAACATTATCATGGTTGACGTACTTCATCATTTGGGCAACCCACTTGCGTTTCTTAAAGAAGCATCACGGGTCTTAACAACAGGCGGAAAACTCATACTCATGGAGCCCGCGATTACACCCCTCAGTTTATTTTTTTATTATTTTTTTCATTCGGAACGAGTCGATTTTTCTTACCAGCCTCATCCTGACTTTCATCCCGCCAAAAGTGTTGACCCGTTTGATGGAAATCAGGCGATTCCTACCCTATTGTTTGGTAAATACCAATCGTTTCTAGCTAATGCGTTACCTGAATTTCAGGTAACAAAAAAAGAACATTTGAGTTTTGTGGCCTATCCCTTATCCGGAGGATACCGGCGTTGGAGTCTGGTTCCAGCAAAGTTGGTGAAACCCATATTGAGTGTTGAACGTAAACTCGAAAAAGTGCTAGGGCCAATGTCTGCGTTCAGACTTCTTGTTGTGTTGTCACGTACATAATGAGACCACTATAGAGCGCTCATTTTCTTTGTACAGTCCATTCTGTATCTCCTGTTCTAATGTTCGGAATGGTCTTCTACCTTAAGAAACATACTCATTGGGCCGAGATAGCCTCTATTAACCTTAAGTAACCTATCTAGATGAATTGAATTTGAAAGAAAATTGGGTAATGGCACAAGAGTTTTTTGGGGAAACTTACCTCACATCTATTCCTAAGAAATGAACAAACGGCTCACCGTTCCTGCTACGAGTCAAACTTAATCATTTTCTGCCACCATGATGCCTATCACAATTCCATAGATGTTTGAGGAAAAAGGAAGAAAATTGTCGTGTTAACCGAGACGGTTGAAACTAGTACGATACATTTTACCCAGGGGGAAAAAACACCTAAAGAAGAGAAATATCTGTTTCATCCTCTCATTGATTTTTTCTGTCTGGGGGGCGGATCACTTATCCTCATTATCTTACTCGCCATTTTCATTCCTTTAGAAGCGGCCACCCCTGCTGCTTCCGTCATTACCTTAGGACTTGCAAATTTAATTAATCACCCACATTTCACTCATTCTTATCAAATTTTCTACCAGAATTTCCCACAAAAGATCAGCATATCCAATCCATCCAAAAGCCTGAGAATCCGATACATCGTTGCCGGCCTCATTGTTCCGACGGCATTGATCGTATTCTTCACTACGAGCATTCACATGAACGATGCTCAGGTACTAAGCTATGCGGCAAATATCATGCTCTTTTTTGTTGGTTGGCATTACGTCAAACAAGGGTATGGCATGCTCATGGTCGATGCAGCTTTAAAACGAAAATTCTTTATTGGCAGGGAAAAAAACATCTTATTAGTTAATGCCTATATATCTTGGATATTTTTTTGGCTACTGACAAACTGGACGATATCCGAACAAAACATTTGGGGCTTACAATCCTCAACATTTTCCATTCCGATTTGGATGGTGTATTCAGGGGCCGTGGGCACAATGATTTCGACGATTCTGACTTTGTCAATGTTATATAAAAAACGGTTTATTGACGGGAACCCATTACCCTTTAATGGCATCGTCGCCTATTTCACGTCCCTCTATATTTGGATGGGGCTTAGACTTGATCCATTTTTTTTGTTTCTCGTTCCTGTGTTTCATTCTTTGCAATACCTCGTCGTCGTTTGGCGATACCAATACAACAAATCCAGTTATTCGCCCCTGGACAATCGAACAGCGACAACTGAACACACGGTACCTTCAACAACACTTTGGAAATTTGTACGTTTTGTGGCAATCGGTATAATCTTGGGATACTTAGGATTTTGGGCTGCCCCTCAGTTCTTGGATTCTAGGATACCCTACAATCATACGGAATTTGGCGTGACCATGTTTATGTTTATTTTTTGGATTTTCATCAATATCCACCATTACTTTATTGATAATGTCATTTGGAGACGAGAAAATCCCGACACGAAGCGATTTCTGTTTGGCTCCTCCTAATATTGTGTCCTATTTGATTCACCTGGCCTGGCATTCACTTCGTTTTTTGCAATGGCTTGCGAAGCAAGCCTCACAACCCTACACCACTTGAGTCAAAGAAAGACTCTCTCTTTAAACCCACACCAACGTCACGACCCGGGGAAAAATTATTAGAGAGTTAAGAAGGGTTATGGAGAAGAGCATTGACTTCTTGAAGTCGGCCATGGGCTTTGATGGCGGCTTGGCTTTGCGGATAGGTGCGAACCAGTTGCTGGAAGACAGCGCGAGCAGTACTGGGTTGTTGGAGCTCAAGATGTGAATATCCAATTTTCAAGAGAGAGGCCGGAACTTTATTACTATTCGAATAAAAGGTAAATACCCGCTCAAATTCATCAATCGCTTCGTGAAACCGCCGTTGCCCATAGTAACATTCACCCAACCAATATTGGCTATTTGCGGCCAATATCGAGTTTGGGAATGTGCGAAGAAATCTTGAAAATTCTCTGGCTGCGGTACCATATTTCTTTTTCCGCAACAATGTGAATGCCTTTTGATAAGCATCCCGCTCACTCTGAGCCTTGTTCTGACTAGACGAAATTGATTGGACCCGTGATGGAATCGCCAAACTTGCTGGAGGCGGAGAGACAGGAGCTATACCCGATTCGGAGACCACTGCCTTCAAAGAAGGATTCGATTGATGAGGAATTTCTTCTATTCCGTTAAACGAAGAACCAGTCCCCTTGGGAGCAAAAGATGGAATGGTCTTCATGGTGTGAGTTGGTACAGGAGAAACTGACCGTGGCTCAGGAGACAAAGAGGAACCCTGAATGCTTGCTTGATGAGATGTGCGTGCACGCTGTTGTTCGTAAGCATCTAATCGCCCGCTAAAGGTGGTGCTGATCTGTTCAAACGTACCAATGACAGACTGAATCTTCTGTTGAACATCTTTGAAATCAGCCTGGACTTCTCGAACTTGCGTTTCTTGTTGTTGTCCTAATTGATTCACCTTTTGTTGTATGGCGGCAACCTGTTGCTCCTGTCGAGTAACATTGCTTCGAAGTGCCGTTAACACTTGTTGGTAGTCGACCAACGATGTGCGGAATTCTCCAAGCTTTCCACCTTGCTCTGCTCGCAATTGTTCTTCTGCCGTTAATTGTTTCCGTAATTCGTGCACAAGAGGCTTCATCGCCTCATTCGATTCCTGAAATTTTGATTCAACCAGTTGCACTTTTGTATCGAGCACGACGAATTTTTGATCTAGCTCCCCCACAAGATGTTGATTTTGCTCAATAGCTCCACGCACTTGAGATAAATCCGTATCTTTCAAGGTGGCCACTTGCTCCATCACCTCCGCTCGAGCATGCAAAAGTTCTTGGATTTCTGTTCTTTGTCGGGCAATTAGGGTATTGGCTTTCTCAAGCGCCGCGTTAGCATCAGAGACCGCTTGCTGAAGCGAGATTTTACTTTTGTCGAGTTGAGAAATCTTGGCATCTAATTCTCTTTTAATACGTACGACATCTGCCTGCTGTGCAACACAACCCACCACCGTCGCTCCTAGACCGATCATCATGATGGTCGCACAACACCACCTCAAAAGAGGCCAAGTTTTCGTCATGATAGGTTTATCGTTTTTTGCCATACCACACTATTCCAAAAGAAGTGAAGTGCTTCATCACACCATTCACCCTACCGCATGGCTGTTGATGCGAGCGACATTCCTAAAACTATATGTGCTCGACGGTTTTTTTGATAACAGGGTTCCGTGGGGTCCCAACAAGCTGGATTGTCTTTTCCAAAGGACATCACCTTCAACCGTTCACTTGAGACACCTAAACTTGCGAGATAATTTTTGGTTCGAACAGCCCGCTTCTCGCCTAACACATAGTTGTAAGAGGAGGTACCCCGATCATCACAATGCCCCTCGATCGTCACTTCGGCTTCAGGATGGGCTTTCAACCATTCCGCATTGACCGTCAATATGGATTTCGCTTGTTCGCTCAATTGAATACTATTAAAATCAAAATGAACATCTTCCAATCCACTCTCTGCGGTGAATTGCTCAGCACGAGTACGATTTAACCAGTAATCATTGGGGGATCCTCCCACGTTTTCTTCCTGGCCAAACTGTGGATCCTCTTGAACCAATCCGTTTTCATCCAGCAAATCTGCAAACCTGCTAGATTCATTTGGAAAATACCCTTCCCCTCCAGCCACCTTCCCAATGGTCTCATTCGCCAATGTGATATCTGAGGCAGTTGGTTGATGTGCCACCACCCTGGCCTTATTAAATTGCTTCGAATGGGCTTGACTGCCGTTCGAGGATCGATGTCCACAACCCATGGCCAAAACGACCATCACAAGAACGCTACTCCAAACCAACATCTTTATGGGTTGAAAGGAAAGGACCATAAATCAACACTCCTTTTCTCGCGCAAGAAAATTATCGCCATCTTCTCAATACACTACATCCTTCATCCTTATACAGGATAGCAAAAACAAGGCCAAGAGAGGTTTTCGATGAATTGCCGCACCGAAATGCCCCACTAGTACACATGCAAAAAAACAAAATTTCTCAGCAAATTCCATTGTGGAGATTGATACAAGATGGGAGTAATTCATGAATTATCACGGGCAGTTACGATTCGAATATCGGTGAAAAATCCAGGGGAAAGCGTGAGAGGCCTTCCACGCCGAAAGTTATGGAGGGAGGCAGATATATGAGGAAGATTATTCTACAAACCCTACCCCGACCCATGCACAAGGAAAAGATCCATCACGAAGCTTTTTCTCAACAATCGTGTTTTTTTCTCTACGAAGAAAAACTCAGGAGGGTCTCACCAAAAAATGGCCATGAGGCCATCGGTCAAAACCAAATATGATGATGAAGGTAGAAAGCGGAAGGGAAATTCCTATTCACTATTCCATTCTGGCCTCGAAAAATACCAACGCTGGCCGCCTAACTCTTTTGCTCGATACATCGCCTGATCAGCAATTGTGAGAAGACGACACGGATCCGTTGAATCTTTGGGGGAGACCGCTATACCGATGCTGATTTGCACCGGAATATCTTGCCTACCCAAAGAAACGGGTGGAGTCAAACAGTCCACGATTTTCTGAGCGACCTGCCTAATGTCTTGAATCCGATCAAGTCCCTGTAAAATAATGGTAAATTCGTCACCGCTTATGCGGGAAACGGTATCAGTAGTTCGGACACATTTCACCAACCTCTTGGCAACTATTCGCAATAACCGATCTCCCATTTGATGGCCATATTGATCATTAATGGATTTAAAATTATCTAAATCCAAAAACAATAGCGCCACCAAGGTGCCATCTCGCCTGGCCTGCGCCAGGGCTTGCTGCAATCGATCTTCAAACATGATCCGATTCGGCAAATCTGTTAAGGCATCATGATAGGCCTGATGCTTCATTTGCATTTCCACCACAGTGCGAGCCGTCACATCGTGGAGAAGCACCACAAAATGCGTCGTCTTCCCCTGAGCATCCACGAGCCGGGTTACCACCTGCTCCAAGACGAGTGATTCCCCATTCTTCCCTTTTTCCATCACTTCAGTTTTTATGCACGCTATCCCCTTGGTCGATGCTTCGAATTTTGGCCACGCCTCCTGAAGTTGCGCATGGGGGAATGAAGGTAATGGTGCGCCCAACACCTCACCAGATGTCCCACCCCACACATTAGAAAAGGCCTGATTGACCCATACCACACAACCGTGAGGATCAGTCACACACACGGCATCATGCACAGACCCGATGACGGCACTATGAAGGTGTAATTGCTCCATCTCCATTCCACGAGTTATGAGGCTCTCAATCTGATGGCCAAAAGCCTTTAACCACTTTCGCGTGGACTGGTCAAAGGCCCCCGTCATCGTTGAGCACACCACTAGAAGCCCTGAAAAATTTCCCTGCCCCAAGGGTAAGCAATGCGCTTCTTGAAGATGAAAGGCCGACGGAAACCAGGTAAATTCACCTGTGTGGGTGTGGTTAGGAAAAACCACGGAACCCTCAGAGGCGATACAAGCCTGTGCCAACTCTTCTTGCCGGGAAATCGATGACCACCAGGCTGGGCCTTGAGCATTCCAATCCAATTCAGGAATCAAGGCTTGGGCACGCAATTGCATTCGTTGACCCTGTCGCGCAGTGGCCACCCACACAAAAGAATATCCAAACGATTGCACGAACCCATTACACATTCGCTTCAAACAACTATCAAGACTCTGTCCATTCATGAGTTCAGTCTCAAATTCTTTCGCCAAAGTGGCAAAGGGGTGGGAAGGAAAAGAATCATTATACTCTTGTAATTCCCAATGCCATGCCACCACCTTTCGCGATTGATCTATCATGGGTGCGGCCGAACAAATTATCTTTTGAAATGAATCTCCGGTTAGGTTCATGCTTACTACCCAGGTCATAGACCCCTTTGGCAGTCCAACAGTCTTCAGTTGCTCACGAATGAGGTTCCAGTCCTGATAGGGAATCCATTCAGCTAACGATAACGCCCCAAAATTGTTCACATCCAAACTCAATGCCTTAACCGCCGCATCATTAGCCATAAGAATGACGCCATCAGAGGACGTCATTAAATGAATAGGAGCCTGAACGAGAGGCATCACGTCGAGCGTAGAAGCTGTAAGAGAGGAATCTGGGAGTACGAACTCAGAGGAAAGATCAGAATTGGTTGATTTGACAAGAATATTGTTCAGTCGACCAGTTAATCGCTGAAGGGCCTGACTTAATTCTTTTTCTTGAGCAGATTCCTGCTCATTGGATTCGGCATGAAGATCCCGCAAGGATTGCTCAAGTAATTGCTGAAGTTGATGAAAGTTCGCCACGGGTTTCTTTACCTCTGAGGGAGAAACAGGAAAATTAAGATTGGGAATCGAGCCTTCAATTCCCATCTATCATGTATTAAAAGAGGGGGGCGTATTACATGTTCACCATGGCTCAAAGAACCATCTGAACAACTCGAATGCTTGTATATTCTATACCACGTAAGATGGAAAGTATCAGCCTCTCAGGCGAGGTGCAAGGGCAATCAAACCAGCTTCCACATCACGTTGTGCTTGAGTATACCGTGCCACCGTCCCAATATCCGACCAATAACCAGCATGAACGAACCCCAACAGTCGAGAACCAGTAGCAAGCGCACGCGTATAAGTGTCAATAATCGAAAAGGACTCTCCTGTCGATGCATCCTTTAATAGAGACGGCTCGAGTATATGGACCCCCGCAAACATTCGGGAAGTTCCATCCGACATTGACGTGCGCACGTCAACGCCTTGACCATTAATCCTCAGAATACCCCCCTGAGCATCAGACTCGACCGCTCCCCACTGGTCAGCATGAGGATCATCTCGCAACACTAATGTGGCCACCCCACTCTGTGAATCATGAAAATCAAAAAACTCATGCAGGTCCAGCTCCATCAACGTATCGCCGTTCATCACTACAAACGCTTGCCCCTCGAAAAACTCTTCGGCAGCTTTCAGTCCACCCCCTGTGCCTAACAGCTCCGATTCATGGGAATAGGTGATCCGCATATCCCAACGTGACCCATCACCCAGAGCCTCTTCAATCATTACTCCTAGATAATACAAATTAATCATAACGTCCCGAATCCCGCCTGCACGCAACAGCAACAGATTCCACACAATTAACGGAGTCCCACCCACAGGCAATAACGGTTTGGGGATTGAATCGGTCAGCGGCCGTAGGCGAGTACCTAAACCCGCAGCGAGAATCATCGCTTTCATCATGGGAACCTTATCGCCATTCCGGAACGTAAGGAGAGAGATGCGTCAGCAGAGGATGCAATTGGGGGTATTTAGTCAAATTAGCATGAACATTCTGTAAGGTTCGGGGAATTGATGCCAAAAAGTTCGGATTTCCTTTTACGCGATCAATATACACAAAACGCCCGGCTGCTTTCAGATTGCGTTGAATACTTGTGAAATCAAAAAGACGACGAAAGGCATCGGCATCATCCAGCAACATGGCCACATGTTGCGACGAAGAAAGCGCCTGGCGCATTTGTTCCCGATAATGGTCCAACAATATATCGACCAAGGATTCATCGAGCGCGATATATGAATCTCGAAGGAGCGAGGCCAAATCATACGTAACCGGTCCCAGTAAGGCATCTTGAAAATCAATCACCCCTAGCCGCTCCCCATCTACCATCAAATTGCGTGAATGGTAATCTCGATGAGTGAATACCGTGGGTTGTTCAACCAACCATTCAGCAATTTTTTGAAATTCCTCTCGGACAGGAATAGAGTCCTCCGAACACATGGGTTTTCCTCCGCGAACGACAATCCCATATTCCAAGAAGTGCTCGAATTCCCACAAATACAAGGGCACATCAAAGGAGCGAGAAAAGGCCAGGCAAGAAGTCTTGGAGGGAACGGAGGCTTGCACATGCAATTGCACCAACCCATCAATAGCCTGCCGATATAACCGTTCAATGGTCACAGTCGATGCTCCCTGGCAAGCTTGGGCTAACGTCACATCACCAAAATCTTCGAGGAACAAAAGACCTGCAGGTTCATCAAAAAAATATAACCGAGGGACCGAAACATCAACGGTCTGCAGATGATTCAACACATTCAAAAACGGCAACTCGTGTATGTCTCCTCTTGACTCACTTACGGCTTCTTCCGAAGCCTTAAAGCCCTCAGGGTCGGCTAACTGCATGAGGATTAAAGACTCAACAGGTCCCCCAGCAAGATGTAGTCGAAAATACCGCCTATTCGAAGCATCGCCATCCAACGCCTCACATCGCTTAAGAGTACTTGAAAAGGGAAGATTTCCTTGAAGAGTTGAGGAAAGACTGGAGGGATTAATAGAAGAAGCGGTCTGAGAATTCTCACGTGTCATTCTCGCCGATTATACGATCACCCTGACTTCTTGTCATCTATCACCTTTCGGAGGTAGCTTAGACAAAGCTGGTAGAAGAGACTCGAATGATGACAAAAATTTCAGAAATTCCAAACTGCCACCACCGTTCTACCCGAGGCGCTCCATACCTCTGTTCTGTCTATACAGCCTCGGTGCTGCTCCAATGAACTTCAGAGCTTAGAATCAGGAAAAATTTGCCTACAAAACAAGCAACCACACGCCAGAATTAAAGATTTATGAAATAATGACGAAAAGTTAAAAGAAGAGAGAGAAAAGGCTATAAGGCCTGACAATCACCTCAAACCTATAGGTGCTCAATGGAGATTAATCATCTTCCCCCACCCTCTTCAGTGGTCCCAATTCGTGCCCCTTCTGCGGTAGGTGATGGCGATGCCGGGCCCAATAGTCCGTACTACCGTCGCCAACAAAAAAAGCCAAAGGATTCACACAAAGAGAACGACCAGACACCCCGCTTAGAAAGTTCAGCTTCACAAATTGATATACGAGTGTAGTTGGCACAGACGTGTTGTCACTCTCCGCTAAACATGTTTAGCCCCTAGGCCCTGCCCGAAAACTCTGTTGTCATACAATCTCCGCTTGCTCCTTTCCCAATTTTTTTGTACAGACTGTGCATCTTGCTTCCGATAAAAAGAAAAGAGCTGCATCGAGGGTCGTCGCTGAAAGTAATCTTTCGTACCATTCGTCAGGTTTTTTCAACGATAGGGATATTCGTATTTGGGGGCATTCTCGCCTTGCTCCTTCGTCCCTCTGTCAGAATGTAGCCCTCAGGGGCGAAGCAGGTTCGAAATGTTTCACTAGAGAGGTTCAAACACAATACCATCCTAGATCTTGATGGCATGAATAAAATTACCCCTACATATAGTATTTCTTGTAAATCTTGGGTATATTGACGTCTTCACCTTCCCCTTAAGGACCTACATAGGAGTTTCATGAGTTATAAAAATATTGGTGATTACGGCATTATTGGGGATTTGCATACGGTTGCCTTAGTGGGCATTGATGGATCCATTGATTGGTGTTGTCTCCCTCGATTTGATTCTCCTAGTGTCTTCGGTGCCATCCTTGATGACAAAATTGGCGGGTTCTTTAAAATTGCTCCTGCCCAGAAGGGCAATACACGGCAAATGTATTTGCCCGAAACCAATATCCTTCTGACCCGTTTTCTCCAACACGATGGTGTCGGGGAACTCACTGATTTCATGCCGGTGGAATCAGATGAAGCTGGCTACCGCCCACGCCGCCATCAAATCATACGGATGGTCTCTGTGGCCCGCGGCACGGTGACCTTTCGCTTGGAATGTTTGCCGGGATTTAATTTTGGGCGTAACGCACATGAGATCGATGCCCGACCCAAAGGCGTCATCTTCCAATCAGGGGATCAATCCGTTGGTTTGGTCAGTCCCATTCCGCTCCAAACGTGTGAAGGAAGAGCTTTTCAGGACTTTACTCTTCAACAGGGTGAGACTTTGACCTTCTTTTTAGAATATTTGGAAACGAAAAATGGGACGCCTCTCTTATCAACCCCGGAATCTGGCGAGGAAGCCTTCCGGAATACTTCCGCCTTTTGGCAACGCTGGCTCTCGCAATGCCAATACGATGGCCGCTGGCGTGAAGTGGTCCATCGTTCAGCCCTTACCCTCAAACTTCTGACGTACGCCCCAACCGGCGCAATTGTCGCGGCCCCCACCACGAGCTTACCTGAACATATTGGGGGTCCACGCAATTGGGATTATCGCTATACCTGGATTCGTGATTCGGCCTTCGCACTATATGGACTCTTGCGTTTAGGTTTTACAGTAGAAGCCGGGCGGTTCATGGAATGGATTAACGCCCGTTGTCATGATTTAAACCCGGATGGGTCGATTCAACTCATGTATGGCATCGATGGCCGTCGGGATCTGACTGAGGAAGAACTCCCACATCTGGATGGCCACCGCAGCTCACGTCCCGTTCGCATTGGTAACGGTGCGGCCTCTCAATTGCAAATGGATATGTATGGCGCCCTGATGGACGCGGTGTATCTGTACAACAAACATGGGGCCTCCATTTCTTATGACCTTTGGGTGAACCTCTGTCGGCTGTTAGATTTTGTGTGTGAAAACTGGGAGCAGCCCGATGAAGGCATTTGGGAGGTGCGCGGGGGACGTCAACATTTTGTCTATTCCAAAGTCATGTGCTGGGTGGCTCTAGATCGTGGAATTCGATTGGCGGACAAACGCGGATTTCCTGGTAACCGTGCTCGGTGGATGACCGAGCGCGACCGAATCTACCGTGAAATTATGGATCGTGGATGGAACCCCAAAGTCGGTGCCTTCGTTCAATCCTATGACTCGGAGGCTTTAGATGCAGCTAATCTGATTATGCCACTGGTCTTTTTTGTCTCTCCCACAGACCCTCGTATGCTCTCAACTCTGGACCGGACGTTGGAACAATTGGCACTGGGCAGTTTGGTGTATCGTTACGATACGAACACTGCCGCCGCAGATGGATTGGAGGGCGAGGAAGGCACCTTTAGCATGTGTACGTTTTGGTTGGTCGAAGCCCTTACCAAAGCCGGTCGATTAACTGAGGCGCGACTGATCTTCGAAAAGATGTTAAGCTATGCGAATCATCTCCGTTTATACGCCGAGGAGGTCTCACATTCCGGTGAGCAGCTGGGCAATTTCCCGCAGGCCTTCACGCATTTTGGGCTCATCACCGCGGCTTGCAACTTAGACGTCGCCCTTAATACGAAACGTGCAGCCCACACCGTTGCCCGCCGGAATCGACCCTCTTCCCATTCATCGCTCTAATTTTTCGCTGTTCACGGACCGAAGAGATATCAGAGTGTTCTAACCCAAGGAGGGGCGCGATGGATATTGGATTTATCGGACTCGGCAAAATGGGTATGAATATGGTGACGCGCCTGACCCAAGGTGGACATCGCGTCGTCGCCTATGACCGCACCGCTGACCTCATCACACAAGCTGAACAAAAAGGCGCTACCGGCGCCACGTCTCTCGAAGATCTTGTTTCTAAACTCCCTAAACCCAGAGCTGTCTGGGTCATGGTACCATCTGGAAATCCTACCGAAGAAACCATCCGTCATCTTTGGACGATTTTGGAAGAAGATGATATCGTCATTGACGGAGGCAATACCAAGTTTCACGATGATGTCCGCCGTGCGACTGATCTTCAAAAACGAAGTATCCATTATGTCGATGCTGGTACCAGCGGCGGCATTTGGGGATTACAAATTGGCTATTGCTTAATGGTAGGGGGAGAGAAGGGGCCCGTCACCCACTTAGCTCCCATCTTCACTACACTTGCCCCTGAAAACGGCTGGGCTCATGTGGGCGGCCATGGTGCAGGGCATTACGTGAAGATGGTCCACAATGGCATCGAGTACAGTATGATGCAAGGGTATGCCGAAGGCTTCGAACTCATGTCAAAGAGTGAATACAATTTGGATTTGGGAAATATTGCTGATCTCTGGATGCATGGCAGCGTGGTTCGTTCGTGGCTCCTGGAATTAGCGGCCGGTGCGTTGAAAGACGATCCAAAGTTGGAAGCCTTGAAGGGGTATGTGCAAGATTCAGGAGAGGGCCGGTGGATGTTGATGGATGCCTTGGATAAGGACGTGCCAGTACCCACTCTTTCAACCGCGTTATTTACGAGATTCCGTTCGCGGCAAGAAGAATCCTTTTCCGAAAAAATGCTGGCCGCCCTCCGCAATGCCTTTGGAGGGCATAGCGTCAGACGATGATCTCATATCTCGTGAATTAATAAATGGCTATGGTCTCTACTCCTCCACCAATAAACGACGCTGCTTCAGGAAAAACTATTCGTACGGCGGTCACTCAGCCTTGCACTATTGTCATCTTTGGGGCCTCAGGTGATCTGACTCGCCGAAAACTCCTCCCTGCCCTATACAACTTGATGCTTGATGGGTTGTTGCCCGAGAATTTTGCCGTCTTGGGATTGGGCCGCAAGGACCTTTCTGACGACGATTTTCATGCCATCGCCCGTGACGGCATCGAACAATTTTCGCGGCAAACGTTCCAATTGGAAAAATGGGAACTTTTCCATAGCCGCCTTTTTTATTGTGCTGGAGATATCAAGGCTTCGAAATATTATGCCATGATTCGGGATCGCCTTAAGGCCATCGAAACGCCGCTCAACCTTCCCGGTAATCGCATGTTTTACCTGGCCATTCCTCCCGATTCTTTTGCTCCGGCCTGCGAAGGCTTGCATCAGGTTGGACTGGTGTCTCAGGTTGATGTTTCAGAGGTCTACTCGCGAGTGATCGTCGAAAAACCTATCGGACATGATTTGGCTTCTGCCAAAACGATCAATACCGCCATTGGCAATGTGTTCGATGAATCACAAATTTATCGCATCGATCATTACCTCGGAAAAGAAACGGTGCAAAACATCATGGTCATGCGGTTTGCGAACTCCATCTTTGAGCCCATTTGGAACCATAAATATATTGATCATGTGCAACTCACGGTGAGTGAAGCGGTCACACTGGGGAGCCGGGCCGCATATTACGAAGGTGCCGGTGCCCTTCGAGACATGGTGCAAAATCATATTTTGCAATTGCTGTGTCTCATAGCCATGGAACCCCCCTACTCACTTGACCCCGATGTGGTCCGTAATGCCCGTATGGATGTCCTGCGAGGCTTGCGGCCCATTCGTGGAAAAGAAGTTGAAGAGATGACCGTCCGAGCGCAATATGCTCATGGCACAATCAACGACCAGGAAGTTCCGGGATATCGTCGAGAAGAAGGCGTGGAACCCAATTCGACGACCGAAACCTATGTGGCATTAAAAGTCTTTGTGGAAAATTGGCGATGGGCGGGAGTCCCATTTTACGTACGAACCGGCAAAGCCATGACGAAACGTGCCTCAGAGATCGCGGTGCAGTTCAAAGAAATTCCCCAAATTTTATTCAATGCAAATTCTGATATTCCCCAAGCGCCCAATGTTCTGAAGTTGCGGATTCAACCCGAAGAGGGGTTGTCCTTGCGGGTAATTTCCAAAGTTCCCGGCACCAAAGCCAACACCCACCCGGTGGAAATGGATTTTCAATATGGTGACGCATTCGACGCCCCATCCCCTGAAGCCTATGAACGACTCTTATTAGACGTGATGACGGGCGACACCTCACTCTTTATGCGTCGAGATGCCGTGGAAGCCTCATGGGCCTGGGTAACAGATATTTTAGAAGGCTGGGCCACTCACGGGCACAAGTGGTTGCCCGAGTATCAGGCTGGGACCTGGGGGCCTGTCGAAGCCGACCGCCTCATTCAGACGGACGGCCATCAGTGGCGGGAAGTGTAAGACAGCCTCTCTATCCTAACCGACAAATTCTTCAGGCATTTTGGCCCATTCCGCTCAGAGTTCACTTCTTCTTAACTTCTTCCTTTTCACTTATTGCGCGTATTTAGGACTTGCCCACGCAAAGAGCTGCTTCGATGGCCTGCTCAAGATGGGTCAGACCATTGATGACGTCTGAACCGATATGAACACGAATGACGCGGCGTTCACGACTGGTCAGACTTTGCAGATCGCCCAAGGCTTGTGCGGCTTTGAGGACGCCAAAAGAATAGGGTTCATCGGGAATCGTCAAATCTTTCGCATCATCACACGTGACTTGAATAAAGACTCCAGAGTTGGGGCCGCCTTTATGCAATTGCCCTGTCGAATGGAGGAAGCGCGGCCCATACCCTAATGTGGTGGCAACCTGTTTGGTCTCCCGAATTTTCGTTCGAATGTTGGCAAAGATTTCATGCACGGCCTCAGTTCGTTCCACATAGACATTCATAGCAAAATAATCTCCAGCCTGGAGACGCGTAACATGCGCGGCCACGAGATCGTCCAAGGTAGAACAGCCTTTGAGGGCCTTCCCATTCATCTCATCAGCAAAGACCTGAACATCCCCGTCAACGAGGAGGGGTGAGGATTCGGAAAGTTTTCCCGCATTTTTGAATGTTTCAAGATGGGCTTTGGTGTAGTCTTTACTTTCTTGTACATTGGGTTGATCAAACGCATTAATACCTAACATGGCTCCCGCCACGGCTGTGGCCATTTCCCACAAGAAAAATTCCTGACCGAGATTCAATAAATCAGCCATATCGATTCGAATGATTGGATGCCCAGCTTGTTCCAATGCGGTCACGGCAGCATCTTGTTTGGAATCAGCGCCCTGTTCATAGCGAATATACGCAAAGACTCGATCTTGGGCATACACTTCCGGGGCACCGACGGATTCACCTTCAACCGGAATAATCCCTTTCCCTTCCTTGCCCGTGCTTTCTGCCACTAATTGTTCCAACCAGGCTCCCAAGTCCCATAACGCTGGCGATGTCACAAAGGTCAATTTGTCTCGTCCAGCTTGGGCTAACATTCCCAACACGGCACCAAGCACGGCTCCGGGATTCTCTTGTGCGGGCACAGACGCCTCACAGGAATGTCGCATACGTTCCGCCTGATGCAGGAACTGGTCAATGTTCAATCCCATCAGAGCTGCGGGGACAATGCCAAAATTGGAGAGAGCCGAATAGCGCCCCCCGATCTCTGGCACTCCTGGCAAGATATGCCGAAAGTGTAATTGCTTCGCCACGCCTTCCAGCAATGAGCCCGGATCGGTAATGGCTACAAAATGTTCCCCGGCCTTCTCCCCTACCACCTGCCGCATACGCTCAAAGAAATATTTCTGAAACACGAGGGGTTCCGTCGTTGACCCCGATTTACTCGCAACAATACAGAGTGTTTTTGACAAATCCACATGCTGTTCCAAAGACCGAACCTGCGAGGGCACCGTACTATCTAACACATGTAATTCGGGATACCCTTCAATGGCTCCATAGGTCATCCGTAATACTTCCGGACACAGGCTACTTCCCCCCATCCCTAAGAGCAGAACATGCTGAAACCCGGCCTCCTGAATGTCTTTTGCCACAGTTTGAAGCCGCGCAACCTGAGGAAGTTGTTCTTGAGAAATCGTTAACCATCCCAGCGCATTGCGAATAATCTGTTGATGCTCTGGATTCTGATGCCACACGGTCGGATCTTTGGCCCAAATCCGGCGGACGAGATTCTTCTCGTTTAAACCCTTAAGAGACTCATCAACCTGACTCTGCATCGCGCCAAGGGAATAGGTGACACGATCTAGTTGGGCTCCAAGGACCTCTGCCCGTTTGCGACTGATGACGCCCATCAATTGATCAAAGGCATCAACAAATAATTTTGCCCCATCGCGCAGGAGGGTGTCGGTCATTTCCTCGATGGAAATTCCTACGGCAGCCAACTGTTGCATGGTCGCCTTGGCCTCTTCGACACCTTCTTGGATCATGTTCTTAACCGTGCCATGGTCGCGGAAGGCCGAAAATGTGGCTTCTGGCATGGTATTGACCGTGTCCGGCCCAATGAGTTGATCAACATACAACGTATCAGGATAGTTCGGATTTTTTGTTCCGGTACTGGCCCACAGAACCCGCTGAACTCTCGCCCCTTTCGCTTTCAATAATTGAAAATCCTTGCTTTCAAAGATTTCCTCAAATTTTTGGTAGGCCAACTTGGCATTGGCAATGGCCACTTTACCAAGGAGTCCTTCCATCACCACTCGCTGGCTCGCATTGGATTCTTTTTTGATTTTTTCTTCTAGCTGCTTATCGATAAGATTGTCGATTCTGCTCACGAAAAAGCTGGCGACCGAAGCCACTTGATTCACATCTCCTCCGTTCGTGGCCAATCGTTCAAGCCCACGGACATACCGCCACGCCACTTGCTCATACACCGCTACGCTAAATAACAAGGTAACATTGATATTAATGCCGCGTGACAACAGTTCCTCAATGGCCGGCAAGCCCTCAAGCGTTCCAGGCACTTTAATCATGACATTCTTTCGGGCCACCGCTGCATGAAGGCGAACCGCTTCCTCAATGGTGGCCTCGGTGTCAAAGGCCAAATCCGGCGAAACTTCGAGGCTGACATATCCATCACGTCCGTTTGAAGATTCATACACTGGGTGCATGACATCAGCGGCATCCTGGATATCTTGAATGGCCACTCGTTCATAGATCTGCTTTACACCAATGCACTCGGTAGCCGCCTGTTTGAGCGCATCGTCATAATCGTCGCTTCCCGCGATCGCTTTTTCAAAAATAGCGGGATTCGAGGTCATCCCCATCAATCCGTCTTGATCGAGCAAGGTTTGCAACTGACCCGAGGTGATCATCCCACGACGGATATAGTCATACCAAGGGCTTTGTCCACATTCACGAAGTTGCACGAGAGGATTCATGAGCACATCTCCTTTTCCCTAACCGTTGAGAATCACAAAGTCGCCATCTGATGCTGAGCACGCTCAATCTGCGCTTTGGCCTCAGCCACGACATGATCGACGGTAAATCCAAATTTTTTTGCGAGTTCCTTGAGGGGGGCCGAAGCTCCAAATGATTGCATGCCAATCGTTTGCCCTTGAGTACCCACATACCGCCCCCAGCCAAACGTCGAGGCAAGTTCCACCGACACTCGGGCCGTGACAGCGTCGGGGATAACCGATTGTTGGTAGTCCTCAGATTGCTGTTCAAATAATTCCCAGGATGGCATGCTCACCACTCGACTCTTAATACCGTTAGCCGCCAATTGTTCATGGGCCTGAACACAGAGTGCGACTTCGCTTCCGGTTGCCAGTAGCAACACGTCAGGAGAACCATCCGGGGCGTCGGCCAAGACATACGCACCCTTGGCCACACCCGACGCCGAGGCGTATTTCATACGATCTAATGTTGGCATGGCTTGCCGGGATAAAATTAACACAACTGGCTCATGCCGTATTTGCATAATCACTTTCCAAGCTTCAAGAATTTCGTTGGCATCACCAGGGCGCAACACGATCAGTCCAGGAATGGCACGGAGTGATGGAACCTGTTCAATTGGCTGATGCGTCGGACCATCTTCCCCCACTCCAATTGAATCATGCGTAAAGACATGGAGGACCGGAATTTCCATCAGTGACGAAAGGCGAATCGCCGGTCTGGCATAATCACTGAAAATGAGAAATCCCGAACCATACGGCCTTACTTTCGATAAGGACAGGCCATTCAAAATGGCTCCCATGGCATGTTCACGCACGCCAAAGTGCACATTCCTTCCTGAATGATTCTCACTGGTAAAATCTCCTGCCCCCTCAAAAATTAATCGGGTTTTGGTGGATGGAGCCAAATCAGCGGCACCACCCATTAACCAAGGCACCCGCTCCGCTAAGGCATTCAGAACTATTCCTGACGTTTCTCGACCCGCCAATCCTTTGGCATCAGGTAAGAACGTTGGAAAATTCGTATCCCAGCCATCAGGCAACTGCCGATGTTGCATTTTGTAAAGATGGTCGGCTAGCTCAGGATACTGCGCTTGATACTCAGTGAAGCGAGACATCCAGACCTTCCGCAATTCTGCCCCTCGTGAACCAATACCTTGTTTGAAATGGTCGGGCACACCATCAGGCACCAAAAATTTTGCGTCTTCTGGCCATCCATAATTCCGTTTGGTCAAACGAATTTCTTCATCACCCAATGGCTCCCCATGGGCCGCATGCGTGTCCTGTTTATTCGGAGCACCATAGGCGATATGACTATCAACAATGATGAGGGTGGGACGATCAGATTCTTTCCGAAATGTGCCAAAGGCCCGATCCAACATCTCGAGATCATTGGCATCCCCAACTCGTGTCACATTCCACCCATAGGCGATAAACCGTGTGGCCACATCTTCGGTAAAGGCCCAACTCGTATGGCCTTCAATCGTAATTTTATTATTGTCATAGATCCAGCAAAGATTCGAAAGATTCAAATGCCCTGCCAGCGAGGCCGCTTCCGCCGAAACCCCTTCCATCAAACACCCATCTCCGCACACCGCATAGACATCATAGGAAAACATCTCAAAGTCTGGGCGGTTGAAATAACTGGCCATCCAACGTTGCGCCATGGCCATGCCCACACTCGTAGCCACGCCTTGCCCGAGTGGACCAGTGGTCGTTTCAATCCCTGACGTCCAGCGATATTCAGGGTGACCCGGGCACTTGCTCTCTAATTGCCGAAAGTGCTTAATATCGTCTAGCGTCACGGACGGTTGGCCCAATTGTTCATACTCACTATTGACCGATTTCACGCCACAGAGATGCAGCAACGAATAGAGCAACATCGAGGCGTGGCCGGCGGATAACACAAACCTATCACGGTTTGGCCAAATGGGATCAGCGGGATCAAACCGCAAGAGCCGATTCCATAACCAATAGGCCACTGGGGCCAGGGCCATGGGAGTGCCGGGATGACCGGAATTGGCCGTCTGCACGGCATCCATGGCCAAGGTCCGAATCGTATTGATACAAAGCTGGTCCTGTGAATCGGCTGAGGACTTCATGATTGACTCCTCTCGCTATCTATCATCATAGTGATGTCTAAGATTTCAAGATCCCATTACATCAAGAAAACGAGTGTCTTCCTATCATTATGAGAAATCATACCACTTTGCATAGAATCCCAATAGTTTTTTCGGTAGATAGAGTTGCCGACTTAATGGAAGAAACAGGACAGGCCCTTTCATATTGCCAATCCATTGAATCTGTCACTATGATTCACCTATATGAAAATCCATCTTAGCCATCCCACACGCGATGTGGAACTGCAAGGCCCCAAGCGGGTTGCAGACATTTTCAAAGAACTGCAGTTGGTTCCCGAAGCCTTTTTGGTTATTCGCGGCCAAGATCTCGTGACCGAGGATGAAATCGTGGCAGATGGGGATAGCATTGAAGTCCGTCCCGTCATTTCTGGAGGGTAGCCTATGAAGTGTCGAAAATGTCCTCAACGGGCGG
>JAJDBR010000238.1 GCA_029261275.1 Nitrospirales bacterium | reverse complement strand
CGCCGAAAAGCTGAAGAGGAACGGCAGCGCCATGAAACAGAAAGACAATATGCTCAAAAACAGGAAAGTTTAGGTGTATTGGCAGGAGGAATTGCACACGACTTTAATAATTTACTGATGTCGATTGTAGCTCGCGCAGGCTTAGCCTTACGGTCCCTCACTCCAGACTCACCAGGTCGCGAACATTTGCACATCATTGAAAAGGCTGGACTTCGTGGTGGAGAACTGGCCAATCAAATGTTGACCTTTGCAGGTCAAACACAATTAGATTTTCAAGCCATCAATCTCCAACAATTCCTCAAAGATAGCAAGTCTTTTTTGCGATCCACGGTGTGCAAGCGAATAACCCTCACATTCAATTTCTCAGACAACCTCCCACCCATCCGTGGAGATCACTCTCAACTACGACAATTGCTTCTAAACATCGTCACGAATGCAGCTGAAGCTATCGGAGACCAAGAGGGCACAATCTGTATAAGCACCAGCACCCTGGTCCCTACTACCCAGAACTTCCGTCAGTTTCATATTATGGGAGATCTGCCCCATGGCCCATGTGTATGCTTGAACATCCAAGATTCAGGAAAGGGCATGAATCCAGAAGTACTCCCTAAAATATTCGACCCATTTTTTAGCACCAAATTTCCCGGCCGTGGACTTGGGTTAGCAACACTATTGGGACTCGCGCGTGGACATGGTGCCGCTATCGCCGTACACAGTCAGGTTGGACAAGGGACAGAATTTTGCTTCATCTTTCCTGCCAGCAACAAACCCTTGATTCCACAGACCCCATCAGTCACCTTACCAATAGAATCGTCGAGCAACCACACACCGACAAAAGTGCTCATCGTCGATGACGAAGAGGATGTCAGAACGGCATGTTCCCTTGTCCTGCAAGAAATCGGCCTGGATCCGTTGGTAGCTCAGGATGGCAAATCAGGTTTCCTCATTTTCAAACAATATGAGGACCAAATTGCCCTCGTATTTCTTGATCTTACCATGCCAGAATTGGATGGAGGCCAACTCGCCGAGAAGATTCGTCTGATCAATCCACATGTTCCTATTCTTGTGTCTAGTGGATATGCAGAAGAGGAGGCCATGAAACATTTCACTCAATCGGCTATCAACGCCTTTATTCAAAAACCTTTTCAAATCGAAGTTCTCATCGCCAAAGTCCAAGAACTCGTAGAAACGAAAGTAGAAGATGAAAGGCGGAGATGAATGGCAAGAGCACTCAGCTCTTCTCGTCTCTAATTTTTTCCTCCCACATTTCAAGTCTCACCGTTTTAGTTGATACCGATAGCCTCCACTCATATGCCGCTCAAGGGTTGACGACAACCCCAAATGATTGCGATACAGAGGAGAAGTAATAATAGATCGGTTCTCGGGATCCAACTCCCCTGCCCGTTCAAAAAATTGAGTAGCTTCTTCATGCTGCCCCAATTGATGCAGCGCAAGCGCGGCATTAAAATGCGCTTCAACCAATAAGGGATTCACCCGTATCGCCGATTCAAATAACTGAAGCGCCGCTTCCCATTCGCCAAGATGGTACTGATCGATTCCCTTTAAATTGAGCGCTGCAGCTTCTGGCTCGGCCATGGGTAGCATGGCCAGTGGGACCGACTGCGGAAAACATCCGCTTATTCCCAATACACATACCACCATGATGACTCTCAACCACCCTGACGTCTTTCTTACTTGGAATAGGTTTTTCACGATTCTCCCTTCAACCCATTAGGTACTCTCATGACTCTCTCCTCGCAATCATCCACGCACACGATCAGCCATGATGTCATTATCATCGGCGGAGGCTCAGCTGGGTATGCGGCAGCTCGCACAGCCGAGACGGAAGGCGCTAATGTTGGCATCATTGACCATGGCCCGCTAGGTGGTCTCTGTATCTTACGTGGCTGCATGCCCACGAAAGCCATGCTCCGTTCGTCTGATATTGCCGCATTGATTCGCCGAGCACCGGAATTTGGACTAGATTCAATAGATGTTCAAGCTAATCTCAACGCCATTATTGATCGAAAAAATCGCTTAATCAAAGAATTCACAGCCTATCGAATTGAGGCGTTACAGGATCCCCGATTCACGCTCTATCAAGAAAAAGCTCACTTTCTCTCTCCAACGTTGATTCAAGCCGGCCCCCATCTTCTAACAGCTCAAGCCTTCATCATTGCCACAGGATCGTTGATCTCCCACATTCCCATTCCTGGATTAGAACAAGCTGGCTATCTCACGAGTGATGATGTTTTGGAACTTCGTACTCCTCCGGATTCTATGGTTGTCTTGGGAGGTGGAGCAGTGGCCATGGAGCTCGCACAATTTTTTTCACGTATTGGCGTAAAAGTCAGTGTGATTCAGCGAAGCGAGCATATTTTATCTCAAATAGACAAAGACTTGGCCGTGCCCATCGAAATCAAACTCCAAGAAGAAGGCATGACCATCTATACCAAGACAATGATTGAACGGGTAACGGGATCATCCGATGGACAGAAAACTGTACATTTTCTCCATGACGGCCAGCCTCAGCAGGTCACAGCTGCGACCATCCTTCAAGCGTTGGGACGACACCCCAATAGCAATAGCTTAGATTTGGACGCCGCTCAGATTGAAACTCAGAACAAAACCCTTCTTGTGAATGAAGCCATGCAAACCTCTCAACCACATATCTTTGCAGTTGGGGATGTGAATGGCCTGCATGAAATTGTGCATATTGCCATCGAGCAGGGAGAAATTGCTGGATGGAATGCTACCCATTCAGATCAACCTGCCAGACACTACGATGACCGTCTAAAAGTACAAGTTACGTTTACGGACCCCCAAGTGGCCAGCGTCGGGTTATCGGAGCGAGAATGTCAGTCTGATCATGTTCCTTATCTTGTCGCATCCTATCCATTTAACGACCACGGAAAATCCCTCTGCCTCGGCGAATTACACGGGCATGTCAAAATCCTCTGCCACCCACAATCGGGAGAGATTCTAGGTGGACATATTGTCGGACCAGAGGCCTCTGAACTCATCCACGAAATCATCGCCATCATGCATTTTCGTGGCACCGTCAGGGACTTACTCAGCATTCCACATTATCATCCTACGCTCGCGGAAATCCTCACCTACCCCGCAGAAGAATTAGCCAACCAACTTCCAAAGGGGAAGTAGTCTCTTCTCTTTTATTACTCAACTGGCTTACTGCACCATCCACATTGATTTGCGTTGGGTGGCTTATCAATTGAGGTCTCCGTCACCAGCGGTTTTCCCAATACCATCTTTACCCACAGGGAAGATTTATGATTCATAATCCACTTTGGCAATAAGAGAAAGACCGCGACCAGCAAAACTCCGGCCAGAATGAGTGGCCATTGGACGGTCACGACCGCACTGCCTAAATAAGTCAGAGCGAATGTGGGAGGAATCATACCCAGTAAAGTGGCCAAAGCGAAGGCCTTGAGACTCATATTGGTCAATCCCGCACCATAACTCACAATGTCGAATGAAAAAATAGGCACAAGCCTGGCCACAATCATGAACCCCAGTAAATGATGATCTGAGCATTGCTCGCAAAATGAGATATCCCGCTTCAGCCATCGGTTTAAGACATCCCGGCCGAGTGCTCTGCCGATGAGGAAACTAATGATGGCTCCCAGCTCCGCACCAATCAACACATACACCGCTCCCCAAAATGGCCCATAGGCTGCCCCAGCTGCTAGGTCTAAGGGCAAACTGGGAATCGGACTCACCACAACGGCCAAGGTCATCAGACCCATCAAGGCAAAGGGGCCACCCACACCCAAATCACGTAGAACAGACGTGAGTTTTTCTGGGTTGAAAATTTCTTGGAAAGCGGTGAACTGCATTAAACCGTATAAACCGGCAATGGCCAGTAGGGCGAACATCCATTTTCCAGCATGTGAAGACAGCGGTGTCATGCTAAACCATTTTGCAAGTTTTAAAGTTTTTAGACACGGAGACGATCTGTATTGGTCTGGCCCAACAAACTTATCCTGACATTAGTATTGTCATACCACCCACTCATTGCCCGTAACAAATTCCCCCAACATTGGACTACAGGAAAATACACGACAACGGACTCAAAAAAAAGGGGCAACAAACTCACAACTACTACTGGAGTATTTTCATGAAAACCCACATAATGGAGTCCCACATGGCTCAGACAAACACCACCACAATCGATTCCCCCAAGTCATCGACAGGAAAGATCATTACCGGGATCATCTTTCTGTTAGGAATAGGCGCATTCATCTATTTTGACCTGGGACACTACCTATCACTGGACTCACTCAAAGCCAACCGGGATCTCCTGTTGAACTATACCGAATCCAACTATGCGCTTGCGGTGGCGGTTTTTATTCTGGTGTACATTCTCCAAACAACTTTCTCCTTACCTGGAGGAGCCATACTTACATTGTCTGGTGGCTTCCTGTTCGGCAGTCTCATGGGAACCGTTTTTGTGAACATCGGTGCAACAATTGGGGCAACCTTGGCCTTTTTAGCAGCACGATATCTATTGCGAGATTGGGTAGAAAGAAAATTCGGTGATCGCCTGGGTCCCATTCAAGCTGGATTTGCACAAAATGCTTTTAGCTACCTCATGACCCTTCGGCTGATTCCCGCGTTTCCATTTTTCTTGGTCAACCTCGTCTCCGGCCTCACGCGCGTCAATGTGGGAACCTATATCCTAGCGACCTCCCTTGGAATTATTCCTGGCAGTTTTGTCTTTGCCTTTGCAGGGCGTCAACTCGGATCGATTAATTCCTTAAGTGAAATAGCGAGCCCACAGGTCTTATTGGCCTTCACTCTCTTAGGTCTCCTGGCACTGATGCCTATCGCGTATCGAAAATGGACACATAACAATCAAGCCGACCCAAAAGCATAAACAAGCAAAAATCCCACCTTTCCTTAAAAATCCTGAGGCACTCCATGAACACTGGGCAAACAATAGGTGATCAGACTTTGATTCTTCCCAAGGATCAATTCAATGAAGAATTACTCAATAATGTTCATCCCCCCCAATGGGAAAACCCTACTCCGTCAGGACGATATAATTTGGTCATCATTGGAGCAGGGACAGCTGGGTTAGTCACAGCCGCTATCGCCGCAGCCCTTGGGGCCAAAGTGGCCCTTATTGAGCGCCATCTCATGGGAGGCGATTGTTTGAATGTTGGCTGCGTCCCTTCTAAAGGCGTCATACGAGCCGCCAAAGCCTGGACTGCCGTAAAGGAAGCCAAGCACTTCGGCCTATCTATACCTGGAGAAATCAAAGGGAATTTTGGCGAAGCCATGGCTCGGATGCGAAAACTCCGCGCACGCATCAGTCATGTCGACTCTGCGCATCGCTATACGAAGCTTGGCGTAGATGTGTATATCGGCAATGGTCAATTTATGGACTCCAATACCATTGATGTGGCTGGCACTACTCTGAAATTTTCTAAAGCCGTGATTTGTACAGGGGCTAGAGCTGCAGCTCCACCTATTCCTGGCTTAGAAGAAGTAGGATATTTGACGAACGAAAGCATCTTTTCCTTAACAGAATTACCTCCTCGGCTAGGCATCATCGGTGCAGGACCCATTGGTTGTGAGATGGCACAATCTTTTGCACGTTTCGGCAGCCAAGTGTTTCTCTTCGAACAATCCAATCACGTGCTTCCGCGTGAAGATAGTGATGCTGCAGCTATCGTACAAACACAAATGAAACAAGACGGGGTCCAGTTTGTCTTTGACTCTAAAGTACAAGAGGTTGAACAACGCAATACCTCAAAAGTCATTCACTATGAAACCAATGGCAGAACACAAGAAATCGTGGTGGATGAGATTCTCGTTGGAGTCGGGCGAACACCAAACGTTGAAGGCCTTGGGTTAGAGCAGATTGGGGTAGAATTCGATCCCCGAACAGGAGTGAAGGTTAATGCTCGCCTTCAAACCACAAACCCAAAAGTTTATGCAGCGGGAGACATTTGTTTCCCATTCAAATTCACTCACACGGCAGATGCACTGGCTCAAATTGTCATTCAAAACGCTTTATTCCCTCATCCATTGGGATTAGGCTATGCCAATACGGAAAATCTCATCATTCCTTGGGCCACGTACACTCAACCGGAAATTGCCCATGTCGGCCTGTACGAAAAGAACGCCAAGGATAAAGGTATTGAAATAGATACCTTTACCTTTCCTCTTAATGAAGTCGACCGCGCTATTCTCGATGGGGAAGATGAAGGTTTCGCACGCGTCCATGTCAAGAAAGGGACGGATCAAATTGTGGGAGCCACAATTGTGGCCTCCCATGCTGGGGATTTGATTAGTGAGTACACCTTGGCCATGAAAGGTGGGCTCGGATTGAATACAATCGCCAGCACCATTCATCCCTACCCAACACAGGCGGAAGTGGTGAAAAAAACCGCAAATGCCTGGAGAAAAACTACGCTCAGTGAGAGTAAAAAACAGCTTTTGAGCAAGCTGTTTTCCTGGACACGCTGATCGGGGAAATTGAAGAAACCATGGCACAGATACACAGACCAAAGTTTTTCACTTCCTTACTCAATGGACTCTTACTTACCCTCCTCATAGCCCCTATGACCCTAGCAAAATTGGAAGAAACACTTGCAGTTGGAAAATTTTCATTGGCTCAATCTGGGGGGGATTTTCCTCCAGAATGGAAACCCCTCACCTTTGAGAAAATCCCAACTCATACGCAATATGAACTCGTCAAAGATGGAGACTTAGTGGTTGTCAAAGCCCTCAGCCAACAATCATCTTCAGGAATAACCAGAGAAATCACCATTGACCCCCAAGAATTCCCCGTGGTGCAGTGGCGTTGGAAAGTAGAAAATGTTTTTAAAAATGGAGATGTCACCAAAAAATCAGGGGACGACTATCCGGCCAGGATCTACATTACGTTTGAATATGACAGCAGCAAAGTTGGATTTTTTGAAAAGGCACAATATGAAACTGCCAAACTCCTTTACGGACAGTATCCTCCAATTGGGGCCATCAATTATATTTGGGAGAGCAAGAGTCCCATTGGCACCATGGTTCCTAACCCCTACACCGATCGAGTCAACATGTTCGTGATTGAAAGCGGAGAGTCTCGACTGAACGAATGGATCACAGAAAAAAGGAATGTATTTGAGGATTACAAAAAAGCATTTGGCGAGGACCCACCCAACATTTCCGGAGTAGCCATCATGACGGATACCGACAACACCCAAGAACGTGCAGTAGCTTACTTCGGAGATATTGTCTTTAAAAAAAGGTGACAAGGGTGAACGACAGTTAGAAAAGTAAAAACCTTCGAAGAAATTTGGGTACGCACATCTTACTTTTTCATTGCTCACTGCTCATGCATACTCCGGGTCATTGCCCCGCTTCCATTTGATATTACATCCGACGCTGGGACGTTGCTGACGCCCGACAGGCGCCCCTGCAAGCACGGCATCAAGTGCTGTTCGTAAATCCTGCCCATCCACAGGCGCACCATTGCCTGGTCGACTGCTGTCCAATTGTCCTCGATAGACAAGATGTCTTTGCCGATCAAACACAAAAAAGTCTGGGGTACAGGCAGCGGTAAAGGCTTTAGCCACGTCCTGCGTCTCGTCATAACAGTAGGGAAACTGCCAACCTAATCGTTCAGCCATTTCCTGTAACCGGATGGGAGCATCAGCAGGGTATTCGGTGATATCATTGCTACTAATTCCCAAGATTCCTAGACCCTTCCTTTCGTAATCCCGTCCTAGTCTGGTGAGTTCATCTTGAACATGCACCACATAAGGACAATGGCAACAAATAAACATCACCAATAACGCCGCCTTCTCCTGAAAGGATTCTGGAGAAATCATCGTTTGAGTGCAAACATCGGGCAACACAAAATCTGGCATCTGGGTCCCTAAGGCGAGCATTGTGGATTCTTTTAACGCCATCACACACTCCTTGATTCATAACGTTTAACGCAATACAAATTACCTGTATACCACGAATGCTCCGACCACCTCAAAATGGTTTATTGAGTTACCCGGAGGCTTTGAAAAGTGAAGGGATTTATAATTGAGAGTCCGACGAGGAGTTCTGTAAGGATTGTTCGTGCTTCCACGACTGGAAGCGTTTCATTAATGCCTCTTTGATCTCAGGTGGCACAGGCTCAGAAGGTAGTTGGCGAAGGGTTGCCACGGTATATTTCATTTGACGCAAGTAATTTCGGCAGGCCAAACACAGACCAATATGCATCTGGAAGCGAAGGCGCTGGCTCAACGTAAGGGAGCCTTCTAAATAATCAGTGATCAGCTCAGCGATTTCCTTGCAACGGAAATTGCCGGCCATATAGCCCATAAGTTGTTGTTTGAAATTCTTATCCATTGCGACTACCTATTTCTCTCCACGCACATATGGATCTAAAACACCCCGCACTTTAGTCCTCGCTCGATGTAATAAGACACGCTGATTGGTCTCACTAATGCTAAGAATATTACAGACTTCTTCAGCACCCACTCCTTCCACATCCCGCAAGGTTATCACCTGCCGCTGATTATCAGGCAATCCCTTAATCGCTTCCTCAATCGCGGTCCGACATTCCTTGGATAACAACGCGCGCTCAGGTGTATCTGGCTCCCAACCTTGTGGCGGATCGGCCCAATGGCCTTTCCCAGAGCCTTCCGTGACGAATAGCGAATCTTCTAGGGAAGGCCCGTCCTCTCCATCAGAATCGGGACCTGATAATCCAAAGGGTTCATAGCGTCGCTCTCGGGTGCCTCGAGTCTTGGCGCGATTCGTGAGAATTCGAAACAACCACGTTTTAAAAGACGAGCGCCCTTCAAATCGACCTATCCCTTCTAAGACCCCCAACCAGGTCTCCTGCACCACCTCCTCTGCGATGGCTCGACTAGGAACAAAGGACATGGCTAAGCGGAGTAAAGAGCCTGAATACAAGTCCATTACTGCAGTAAAAACCCGTTCATCACCACGTTGCAACGCCAGCACTAATCCAGGTTCATCAAGCTGAAGGACTTCATGTATGGACGGAACTACTAAAGTAAAGAACAGGGGAGACGGCCAGGTCCAGGCAAAAAATGACATGGCGGAGATTATCCACGGGAAGCCGCAGATAATCAAGAACACGCAATTTAAATAAAAAATGAGAAGAAATGAGGAACGGGAATCTAGGTATCTTGAAAGATTTGGGCAAGAATGCCCGTGCGGGTCGTACTTTTGGTTTTCTTCAGGAGATGCCTCACATGCTCTTTTACGGTATGTTCACTGATGTCTAAATGTTGCGCAATTTCTTTATTTGTCCCACCCTCACTAATGTATTTCACAATTTCCACTTCACGACCAGTCAAACGGAAATGATCTTTCGCTTGATCGGGAACATTTCGCCGTTCGCGACCAATTTTTTCCATGAGAATCAACATGCAGGCATCATCGGTTGGGGAATGAGGCGCTAATGGAAACCCACGTAACAAAATTGGAGCATCGGCATTTCCTATCACCCGACGTAATTCATGCTGACTATGGGATTCCTCCGTCTCTTCACTTTCTAGCAAATTTCGAAGAGACAGACACAAATCAAGAATTTCCTCAGGCAACACATCCTGATCTTCCATTCCAATCGCGCCGCCAACGATTTGTCGGCTTAACGCTTCCGCCTCAGAATTCTTAAAGAGGACATCACCCGTTCCGGCAAATAACATGACGCCAGGAATGGAGCGTCTGTCAGCAATGGCTTCAAAGCGAGTTAACCCATCACCGTTACTCCCGTTTTGCAGAGTAGAGCAAGGAATTCCAATCGATCGTCGAGTCAAGAATCACCCCATATTAAGAGTCGAAACTTCATACAATATTTCCCACTAATTAGAGCCGTTGAATGCCATGGGCCGACCACCCGAAGCTCTCTCAACCAAACCCCTGTGAGATGTATTTCGGAAATTCAAACGAAGAACTTAAATAAACAGAAAGAGAAAAAATGGCAAGAAGAAAAAAGCAACCTTTTACCCTAAAACCCTCTAGCACAGGATGTTCTCAACCTCCATCGTGATTTCCAACCTGGATCATCAAAAACCTATCCTGAACAGTGATGAAGGAACCTTTATTGGAAAATGTGGTGGATCCGAAACGTGAACATGCCCACGACGACCAAATAGATATACCACCCTTTCACACTCTCCAACTCACTGATCTTAAAAGCGGGAACTGGTCAACATGACATCGGCGTCAGACCAAGATTGAGAAAATTCTTGCTGCACAACTTTCGCCGCATCGACTTTCCCCTGAATTTCCAGGCTTTGAACAAGTCCAAAAAGAGACCATCCATTTTGTGGATGAACAAGAAGATCCTTTCGATAGACTTTTTCAGCTTCGACGGGCTTCCCCGCTTCTAATAATATCGCTCCCAAAACTTGGCGTGGAGGCAAGTACCAATCCTTTGGTTCCGTATAGTTTAAGCCGTCCTCCAATGAAATGGCTTCGAGTAAATAGGTTGCCGCAGCAGCAGGGTCTCCCCGTTCTGCGGCCATTTCTCCTGACAAAACAGCCTGAGCAATTTTCAAAATTTGAGGAATGTCGTTTAAATCGAATATGGTTAAATGAGCAATAGCCGGGTCGTTGACAATATTCTTCAGGCTACCGAGCTCTCGAGCCGCTTCCTCAGATTTTCCCTGCCGAAGAAACGCCAAGCCGCGTGCATAATGCCAAATCCCCCTAGGGTAGACCAAATCACCAGGGAAAGCTGGCTCGAGAAGAACCTCTTCCCATTGCCCAAATAAGGCCTTGGTAAAAAGCGGCATCAGCCAAAAATGCTGAAGCGTCCCCGCAAAACCAGGATCCCGCATCCCCTCAGGACTCACCTGTGCCGCCGTATCCTGGGCAGCTTGCATCGCTACCGTTTGTTGGCCAAGTTTGCTGGCTGCGGCCCATAAAAAATGATAATTGTGAGGAACATAGGCCGCGGTATAAAGACTTTCCGTATGAGCATGGTTCATATAATGCTGATCAACTTTGACCGCTTGATGATTAGCCGTAGCCGCATCGCGATACCGCCCAACTCGAATATAAATATGTGCGGGCATATGAACCAAATGTCCAGATCCTGGCACCAACGTGGCTAATCGTTCAGCACTAGGAATCGCTTTTTCTGGATGAAGCGAGGCTTCCATCGTATGAATATACAAATGATTTGCCAAAGGATTGTCAGGTACCTGCTTCAACGCAGTTTCTAACACGGAAACAATTTCTGCCGTCCAAGGTTGGGCCTGTCCCTCTTTTGTCCAAAAATCCCAAGGGTGCAGATCCATCAAGGCTTCAGCCAACAACCCACCAATGACTGAATCATTGGGAAACTGCCTCACCACCTGACGCATGGCTTCCGCATAGGTGACATCAAAAACTGATCGATCAGTTGGAATCACTTTGGCATAGCGCTTTGCGACAGCCTGAATGAGTGCCCGCTCCTTTCCGCTCGCCTTTCCTCGCAACGCCAGAGCCTGTTGGGCTGCCGTATAAGCTAACGGCACAGCCGCATCCGACATCGGCGCATTGATATTCGGCCCCAAAACTAAAGCTTCTCCCCAAAAACACATGGCGCAACTCGGATCATGCTTTTGAGCTTCCTTGAATGATCGTGCCGCCTCCGCATGATTAAAACCATACGCCAAGATTAACCCTTGATCAAAATAACGTTGCGCCATTGGCACAGATGTAGAAACAGGATAATGATGAGCGCCAAGATTTTCCTGTAACCCGACAACTTTTTGATGGGCCTGAATGCTTCCAGAAAAACCCAAGCCAAAAATAAGATAGGAGGCTGCGAAAAAAATACAACCAGATTTAGTTTGTGTGTTCATCACTCTTCTCCAAATTGAATACCCTAAGTTGGTCTTCTATCACCCCAAAGCATGCACCGTTTAATCAGAGAACTCACCGCAACGATTTCTCAGCACCCAATTAAGCCGTGTTTTTTTTGAGCCATCATTCCTACCCAGGTTTAAGTGTATACCTCAAACACGAGACCAAAATCTGACTCGCCACGTATACGATGGATCGTTTTGCTTATTTCCTCTGAATTCTGGGTTGCCATTTTACTCATATTGATAAAATTGTCTAGCTCTCACCACTCTGTCGTCTTCTTGGCCCATGGGCCCAATTTTCATCCATGGTTGTCAAACAAGTTTTTTGGCAAGACAGAGCATTTTTTTATTTTCTATATGGAGGACCCACATGTTGGATACTGGCATGCGTATCGACTACAGGCGGCTAGCGGGCTTCTGATTTGCGGATTTAGGACTTTGCTCGCCAAATCAGCTGGCCGGTATACTGATAAATCTTGAGGGGAATTTGAGATGGAGCCCACGTTTGAGCGCCGACATTTTTGAAAAACAATGTGGAAAGGATGCACGCCATGACCTATCTTTACTTGTTTATGGCCATACTGGCGGAAGTCATTGCGACGAGTGCACTCAAAAGCGCCGAGGGGTTTACGAAATTGGGACCAAGCATATTGGTCGTCTTGGGGTATGGAGCCGCCTTTTATCTCTTAAGCTTGGTATTGCGCCATATGACGGTTGGGGTTACGTACGCCATTTGGGCAGGGGTTGGGATCGTCCTTGTGGCCCTAGTCGGAGTTGTCGTATTTCGAGAAATCCCCGATACACCAGCCATCATAGGCATGGGGCTGATTATCACTGGTGTCACGGTCATCCATATGTTTTCCACAACGATTCGCCTCTGAAGCATTCTAGAGTGGCGAGACTCATGAATGTGCCAAACGGACACATGGGAATACTGGACGGTCCATGGTACCGTGACAGTATAATCGCTAACTTATCCAAGTATTTCGTTCGCCAAGGCCTACATGAAAGAGAGTCGTTGACCCATGTCCCTTGAAGGAAAACTCAAAATCGTCCCCCCACGGAAGAAAACCTCGACCAGTTTACGCCCTGAAGACTTGGCTCAGGTCACCACTCGAAAGGGTTTGGTGCAACTTCTTCGGTCGAAGCAAGTAGATGTGAAACGTGCCGCGCGCGCGCTGTACAACGAACGCGAACTTCGACAACTGCAAGTGGAACTTGTCAAACTCCAACGAGATGTTCAGATT
>JAJDBR010000237.1 GCA_029261275.1 Nitrospirales bacterium | reverse complement strand
GATGCGCAGTCGCTGGGCGCATTACCGCCATGCGCCGTTTTGGCAAAGCCGCTTTTGCGGGGATTCAGGAAGGAGGGCATCGGCTACAAGTTTATTTAAAAAAAGATCTCCTGGGAGACCAGGCCTATGATCTCTGCCAATCCTTGGACTTGGGTGATTGGATTGGCGTCGAAGGGCGCCTCTTTCGAACCAAAACTGATGAACTCACAGTGGAGGTACAAACCCTGACATTTCTCACCAAAGGCTTACGACCTCTTCCGGAAAAATGGCATGGACTGACGGATATCGAAACCCGCTATCGCCAACGCTATGTTGACTTGATTGCTAATCCCACAGTTCATCAAGTGTTTCGCACCCGCAGCCATATCATTGCCTCTATCCGAAACTTTTTGACTGAACGAGGATTTCTTGAGGTTGAAACGCCGATGATGCATTCCATCCCTGGAGGCGCCACCGCCCGCCCCTTCGTCACGCATCACAATACCCTGGATGTTGACTTATATTTACGAGTAGCCCCTGAGTTGTATCTCAAACGCCTTATCGTTGGAGGGTTCAGTCGAGTATTCGAAATCAATCGAAATTTTCGGAATGAAGGCATTTCAACTATTCATAATCCAGAATTTACCATGCTGGAATTTTATCAAGCCTATGCTGATTTTCATGATTTGATGAACCTGACCGAACAACTGTTCCATCAACTAAGCCTGGAGATCTGTGGGAGCGCAACGGTAGATTACCAGGGACAACCCATTCATCTGGCTCCTCCCTGGAGGCGTCTCTCATATTTAGACTCCATTGTGGAGGTGGGAAAATTGGACAAGGCCGTTCTCTCAGATCACGATCAAGCTAAAGAAGCGGCTCAATCATTGGGAGTGGGTGTGCCACCCAAATCCAGCCATATCGATATTCTGGTTGCCTTATTTGAAGAAACGGTGGAACCCACCCTCATCCAACCTACCTTTATTACGGATTTTCCAATTGAAATTTCTCCGTTGGCCCGCAAAAAAGAATCGAACCCAGCCCTCACCGACCGTTTTGAACTGTTTATTGGTGGAAGGGAACTTGCTAACGGCTTTTCCGAGCTGAACGACCCAATCGACCAACGTCAACGATTTGAGGCCCAAGTTGCACTCCGTGACGCGGGCGATGAAGAAGCGCATTACTTGGATGAAGATTTCGTCCGGGCGCTGGAATATGGTATGCCACCCACCGCCGGTGAAGGCATCGGCATCGACCGGTTGGTCATGCTAATGACCAACCAAGCCTCCATTCGAGATGTCATCCTTTTTCCGCAATTGCGACCGGACCACGCTTCGTGACCTTACCCTATGAAGTGATCATCGGTTTGCGGTACTTACGGGCCAAACGCCGACAACGCACAATCTCGCTCAACACCTTCATCTCCATCGCCGGCATTACCTTGGGCGTCGCAGCCTTAATTGGCACTCTTGGCATCATGACTGGATTCAAGGAAGATCTTCAGTCAAAAATTCTTGGAACCACCGCACATATCATCGTGCAGGAACGCGGAACCAATGATATGAAAGGGTATGCCAAAGTGCTTCAACAAATTGAAGCTATACCCGATGCCGTGGCGGCAGCACCATTCATTTTCAAACAAGTCCTCATCTCTTCGAAAAGCAGCGTGCAAGGTGTCATTTTGAGAGGGATTCAACCTGAGCAAGAAACTCAAGTCACAGATTTGCAAGCCAATATGAAATTCGGAAATTTGGCAGGATTAAACGATCCATCACTAGTTCCACCAGAAAGTGGACGTCCACTTTCCGGACAAGCCCCATCACCCGTAGCCAATCGACCAGGCATTATTCTGGGGAGCGAACTCTCGATGCGACTGGGGGTCTTTATCGGTGATTCTATTAATGTCGTCTCGCCGGTTGGTCCGATCAAATCCTTCACAATGACCCCAAAAATTCGGCCGTTTACCGTCGTTGGCATTTTTGAATCTGGGATGTTCGAATATGACTCTTCTCTCTCTTATATAAGCTTGGACGAAGCACAAAATTTCTTTGGTCTTGGCGAATCCGTGACCGGCATTCAGGTCAAAGTTCATGATGTCTTTTTAGCACAAGAAATTGGGCAACGTCTGGAAGCCGCACTCGGCGTAAATTTCATGGCACGGGATTGGATGCAACTGAATAGCAATTTATTTTCCGCGCTAAAATTAGAAAAAACCATGATGTTTTTACTCCTTGTGTTAATCACACTCGTAGCATCTTTTAATATCGTCGGAACTTTGACGATGATTGTGAATGAAAAACAACGAGAGATCGCCATTCTCAAGGCCATGGGAGCAACCCCACGATCGATCATGCAAATTTTCATGCTCAACGGTTTAGTCATTGGATTGGTGGGAACCGGCATCGGGGTGCCCTTAGGCTATTCGTTCTTATGGCTTATCCAAAACTATTGGACATTCGATGCGTCGGTTTACTACATTTCTCGCATTCCGGTTCACATTCTGCCCTTAGATGTCGTGCTAGTGGCCACCTCAGCGATTCTCATCAGTTTTATCGCCACGTTTTATCCTTCATGGCAAGCTGCCAAGTTAGATCCCGTTACCGCTCTTCGCTATGAATAACCTCGACACCCCGCAAACGGTTTCACCAAGTCCCTTGGTTCTGGTCGACAACTTGGAACGATCATTCAATATGGGGCACCAAACTGTGCATGTCATTAATGGCATCACCATGACAATCCAGCGCGGAGAAATGGTGGCTATAATCGGAGCATCAGGCGCTGGAAAAAGTACCTTGCTTCATATTCTTGGCACCTTGGACCGCCCAACAAAGGGAGAAGTATTATTTGAAGGCCAAAATATGTTTAAGGTCGGAGAAACCGCTCTAGCAAGTTTTCGAAATAGACGGATCGGATTTGTGTTTCAATTTCATCATCTCCTGCCGGAATTCAGCGCCTTGGAAAACGTCTACCTACCTGCTCTAATACAAAAGATCCCCAAGAACAGGGCCATAGAGGCGGCCAAATCTCTGTTATCCGAAGTGGGGTTATCCCATCGCTTCGATCACAAACCTGGGGAGTTATCTGGTGGAGAACAGCAACGGGTTGCAGTCGCTCGGGCGCTTATCCGGCAACCCGATCTTGTCCTGGCCGACGAACCCACAGGCAATTTGGACACACACACGGGAGACGAATTGTTTGAGTTGCTACGAACGTTAAACCAAACTCTTGGGACAGCCTTTATTATCGTCACCCACAATGAAAAACTTTCTCACCAGACCGATCGCCTCATTCATCTCCAGGATGGCCAAATCCTCGAAGACCGTAACCTCAATGAAGCCCTTTCCCAAGAAACAATTGACGTGTCCTACCCCGAAGAGATATGAAATAAAATTAAGAGGAACCATTTCTGGCGTATCATTCGATTTTTCAATGAGTGCCTAACCCTCTTCTGAGTCATTCTTCCTCCAAAAAAATTCTCAGCCAAATCAGTACCATGGGGTTTTTCGAGATGCCTGCCCAAAAGTATTCTTTTCCAAGTAATTTTTGAGTCAACAAGAATACGCCATCTCTTGATCGCTATACCGGCTAGACGGTATAGTTAGTTCATGCCACTTTCAACACGACAGACAATCCTTGAAACAGCCTTAACTGTATTAATGAGAGATGGGGTCGGAGCTTTGACCTTGGATCGCGTGGCTCGAGATGCTGGCCTTAGCAAAGGAGGGTTACTCTATCATTATGAGGGTAAAGAGCAATTACTTGGTGGCCTCATCGAACTGCTTATTCGGGATTGGGATCGTGAACAATCAAGCGCGGGGGCAACAAAATCGACTCCTCTGGGGCAACCTCCTTCATTTTTTTTGACTACTCTTGAACCAGATTCTTCTGAAGATGCCCTGTCCGACCACCGCCCACTCCGTGGGCACGAAATTGCCTCCATTCTCATGGCAGCTCGTGCGATAAATCCTCAATTGCTTGAACCCATTCGAGAACGATATGGAAACTGGCAGAGCAACTTGCAGACCAACAGTATGGCCCCCATTCGCCCTCTTATGGCGCGTCTCGCTACCGTTGGAGCTTGGTTCAGTGAAGCCCTAGGACTCGCACCGCCAACTCGCGAACAGAGAGTTGGGCTTGTCCAAGAGATTCAATTTCTCACGGAAGAGAATGGGGCTACAAGTCAACCCTCCATCACGAGGGCCTCGACGCAACCCCTAGACACGCTTCCTGCCATGAAATCTATTCATCCCTGCATACCAGAACTTGTGGAGCAGGCCTTACACTCTTCACAACACTCCGGGCAAGCTCTTTTAAGTAAGCAAGACCCCCAGGGTTTCTGGCAGGGCGATTTAACAGCCGACACCACTTTGGAATCAGACTATATTTTATTATTACTTTGGCTCTATCCACCCGATTCAGGTCATTGGGAGAGCATCGCCCTAGCAAAAATAGACAAAGCCCTGCCCACCATTCTTGACCGACAACTTCCGGATGGCGGTTGGAACATCTACCTGGAAGGCCCGGCCGAAGTGAATGCGACCACCCGTGCATATGTCGCACTTCGTGTTGGAGGGTATCAGCCAGAACATCCTATCATGCAACAGGCACGCAAACGCATTCTGGCTCTTGGTGGGCTGCAAGCGACAAATAGTTATACGAAAAACAACCTCAGTATGTTTGGCCTTTTTCCTCGAAAATTCACACCAAGTGTTCCACCAGAACTCGTCCTCATTCCAGGGAACCTCTTGTATGAAATTTCTTCTTGGAGCCGAGCCATTGTCGTACCTCTCTCTATCATCCAAGCATCAGGAGTGCAACACCGGGTGCCGGGTGATTGGACCATTGATGAACTGTTATTACCCAAACGGAAACTGACTCTTCCTCGAAAAGATCCTTTTTCCATCATGTTTCATCAAGCGGACAAGGTCCTAAAATTGTGGGAAAAGCGCGGGTTCAAGGATATCCGGGCAAAGGCTGTCCGAGAAGCCGAGAAGTGGATGCTGGATCACATGCGATTCACGGATGGCCTAGGCGCGATCTTTCCCGGCATGATGTATGCCCTCATGGCGATGGATGCTCTGGGATACGAGCGTGACCATCCAGATTTCATTGAGACTTTTCACCAATTAGAAGGGCTTATTCTCGAGCGAGACGACGCGCTGCAATTTCAGCCTAGTTTGTCACCGGTTTGGGATACCGCCATTGCGATGTTCTCATTGGGAGAACTGGGAATTGGTGACCCGGAAAGTATGAGGTGTGGTGCCGATTGGTTACTCAGCAAAGAAGTGCGTCGGAGAGGAGATTGGTCAGTCAAACGCCCAAAACTACAACCAGGAGGATGGCCCTTTCAGTTTGCGAACGAACTCTATCCTGACATTGATGATACGGCAATGGTCCTGCTTGCCCTCCAACATGCCAAGGCCTCAGACACCGACCGCCAAACTCGAGTTGAAGATCGTGCCATAAACTGGCTAATCGGCATGCAATCCTCTGATGGCGGATGGGCGGCCTTTGATGTCGATAACAATTGGGCCTTACTCAACAAAGTCCCGTTTGCTGACCATAATGCCATGCTTGATCCAAGCTGCCCAGACATTACAGGACGAGTGCTCGAGGCACTTTGTCGTCGAGGGTACAATCATAACCATAAGGTCATCGCACGTGGAGTCCGCTATCTTTTGGACCATCAAGAAGCTAACGGAAGTTGGTATGGCCGCTGGGGAGTTAATTATACCTATGGAACATTTCTCGCTCTTCGTGGGCTCGACGCCAGTGGCTCATCATTGATTGTTTCTGCAATGGAGCGAGCGGCAACCTGGGTTCGCTCGGTTCAGAATAAGGACGGAGGTTGGGGAGAAAGCTGTGCCAGCTATGAACGGCATGAATTTGTTGCCGCGACCAGCACCCCTTCCCAAACAGCTTGGGCGTTGCTCGCTTTAGTATCTGCTGGGGACGGCACATCGAAGTCTGCCCAACAGGGAATCGACTGGCTACTCAAACAACAGGAGCGAAATGGAGGGTGGAACGAAGACTTAATGACGGGAACGGGATTTCCAAATGTGTTCTATTTAAAATACCATATGTACTCACACTACTTTCCGCTGCTAGCACTTGGCACATGGCGAGCAAGCTTGGCAACCAATTAAACTGTTCTTTATCCTTGGATTGATTTGAGTCGTGTCATGGCAGAATATCTGATAAAAGAAATTTTCATCACGAAAAGAAAAGATTTATTTTTTCTATTTCGCTTACCCCAACGCACATTGTCAATATCATATGCCTCCATTTGCCAATTCCTAAGATTCAAAAGGAACCTTATCGAGTTCATTTTGAAAATTTGAGAGGAGAAACTTGGCAATTCAATTCCTGTTCACTTCATGCCTAATTGATAAAACCCGTCGAATGTAATTCTCGCTAACTCCAACTCCAAGATGACCAAATCCCTGAAAACCGTTGATTAAAACAAATCTCCCGTCCGTTAGAGTCCGATTCACACGAAGACAAAAAGAAAGGGGATGTTCACAGCCGATGAACATCCCCTTTCGAGGTGAAAGATATTATCAAGGCCAAGGTTTTTACTGGTCCAAAATTTTTTCTTCTTTCTCTAAACGGGTCTGGGAATTTAAAAAAATGGCCCCACTTATTTCTTAAGGTGTGGCAGTGATACGGCCCTTGATCTCATCAAATGTGGCTTTTGGAATCACATTTTTGGCCACCAATTCCCCACGTAAACGATACGGGCGATTGGACACCACCTCTTCCGCCACTCCTCGGCTCAAACCCAAAGTTAACACGAGATCTGTGACAGAGGCTTTATTGATATTGACTAAATTACCACTAGCTGGAGAAAGAGTTGGTAACGACGTAATTTTTGGCGCCTGCGGCTTGGACGGCATCCCAGCCTTTGATGTCACAGGAGAAGAGAGATTTGGCTTTGATACCGCGCCCTTGGAAATCGTTGACGTTGATGACCGTCCGCCTCCAGTTGGGGCTCCCATAGTCGAGTCGGGAGAACCATGCGAATCTTTGAGTTCTTTTTTATACCGCAAGACAGTTTTTTTGAGCGCATTGTTTTGTGCCTTCACTTTTTGATATTGCGCAGTAATCACCCGTAATTTCGTGCCGAGTTGCGCTTTTTCCTGATCAAGTTCCCGTTCACGGGTTTCTAGCAAGGTATGCTCATGGTTACGCCCTTCTTTAATACGTTGGACCTCAGTAGTCATTATTTCTAAATCTGTGGAAATCTTTTCGTTCAACCCTTTAAGATTTCCAATTTGTTCTTCAAGTGCTTCTTGATGCATGCGGCCTTTTTCCAATTCAGCCTTAGCCGACTCCATATCAGAAACAGCCGCCTCATATGTTCCTTTTGACACCAGGCACCCCGAAAGACTCACAGTCAGCATCAACACGATCGCGACCCAGCGTGTCATATCCACCTCCTCATCCCTGCTAAAAAGAATAGTCATCCCTGAACACTCTATCTTACCTTACTAGTATCCTACACTTAGTCCCCTATGAAAAGGGTTTAGGGCATCGGTACGATTCTGTCAAGGCAACTGACAACTAAGGTCGGGAACGTCAGGCTTAAAGACACAAGAGCCCCTATTTCTCCTTACGCCTAACCCTTGGCTGTTACAGATACCACTCCGGTTGTCGATCCTTGAGCAAATTATTATACGGATTGATGCATTTATCACGGGCCTGAGTTACATCAATTTCACAACTGAATAATTCCACCTCATTGCGTGACGCGCGATGTAGAATTCCCCCATTTGGGGAGACGATTTCACTGAGACCGATAAATGACAAAGCCGATTTATCTCCACGTTGTTCTCGACCCAC
>JAJDBR010000236.1 GCA_029261275.1 Nitrospirales bacterium | reverse complement strand
GTTCGAGTGACAAACCCCACGGCTTCCCCATGCCCTCCCGGCGAAAGAGAGACTAAGACCGGCTGATCAAAGCGTCGTTTTTCCCCCATGAACGCCTCAATTAAATCTTTGATCGATGTGTAGAGCAATTTGACAAATGGGGCTTTAATCAACACGCGCTCCATCATATCCAACACTTTTTGAACAAAGACCGTGGAGGCATACCGCCCTGTTAAGGTGATGAGGGCAAGCGTGACCAGAAACCCCACGCCCGGAATAGGAATATTCAACCACCCGTCTACACCCTGAACAATCAGCCACGCTACAGAGAATGTAGCCACCACTGGCACAAGGATTAACAACCCTTCAAAAAAATTTCTGGCCAAATCATTAATATTCATGGTGCCCCAAAATCGACGCCGTTTTGTTTCCATTCCCACCTACCCCCTCAAAATGTGAATATGGAGTGGCCCATACGATTTTCTCTCATCCCTAGACCACCCAACGTGACGTTCCGCGAGAACATCGGTGTGAAACCTTTAGGTGCCAGAATGAATGTACCCCTCCCACCTGAAGTCAGACAAGCCAACAGGAAATATTACGAGATGAGGAATGGAGAGGTTACAGGCATCAGCACAATGCAGTACAATCCTTGCAGATAACGCTTTGAACAAAGGAGACCATTATGGCACAGAGCAGCTCAGGAGCCGCAACATCATCGTCAAAAACTCCTACCAATTCACCCGAAACAGAAATTCTGCATGTCGTCATTCAACGCGATGGTAAACAAGTCAATGCCAAATGGGGGCTGCACCCTAATCTGAAAGAAGAACTGAAGCCTGAGGAATTGAAAGAACTCACCGAAATTATGGGGAAAGTCACCAATATTGTTGGTAAACGATTTTCCCAAATTCTCACCCAGGCCGAAGAGGACGTGTCAGGAACGGCATAAATCATCTCCATGACATCTATCATTATTTTTCCTACCCCAACATTCCTCCATCCTTCTGCCCCGCTTTATCCTTCAGCAACATCAAAGGAACATCCCACCCACTCGCGGTAAGATCCGCGAAGCATAAACAGAGCCAACCTATGTAATTATTGGCTGTAGGCGAAAGGATTATCGGCCGTATTTTTGAATCGAATTGAGATCCGCCTATTCGAGAGAAGAAAAAGCTGAGGGAGACTCGCCCGTGCGCATAAGAGAAATGGCTACGGGGATCATATTGGAAAAATCTTGGAATGTTCCCACTAATTGTTGCCCATCTTCCGATAAGGTCGTAGTTGATTGACCCATCGTCCCTAACGCCGTGTTATACAGAATTTCTAATTGATTCCCCTGCAGTTGACCCTCACCCTGTGCAGTCACCACCGCTCCTAAAATACTGGTCGTAACTTCCGCCATGGTGACCGTATTCCCCTGTTGCTGTAAAACATAGGCAATAGTGGGTTCTGCGGGATTCTTCCACACGCCCGTCACCACTGGCGCCTGCCCCTCTTGTAACGTGGCATTCAGTGTTCGCTGGTCTCCAGATCCAAGATCAACCGTCCGATCCCACGAACGAAATCCATCTTTCCTCACCATCACATCATATTCATCGGGCTCCAAATTACGAACGACCACAGGCCCTTGAGCCGTTTGTCCAACCAATTCATCATCAACAAAGACTTGGGCTCCAGTGGGCGCGGTCTGAACAACCAACGTCGCCATACCTGGCTGCGGTGCAACCGAAGGGGACACCACCCCGATGGAATGGGCAGCCGGCTCAGAGGACGCATCCGTTCTCACCATTGGTCGAGGGTATCCAGGCCAGTGTTCTACCGTAAATTTGGCAATCTGCGCCGGCTTGGCATTCCCAAATTCCCCCTGTTCCATTACTACCCCAATGACCTTACCTTCATACAATAACGGGCCTCCTGAATTGCCTTCCGCCACCGTCCCAGTAAATTTCAGAACGGAACCAGAAACATTCGCCAGCATACCTTTTGTGACAGCCCAATCATTCCCTCCCACACGAGGAAATCCAATTAAGTACACCTCTTCTCCACCCATGATTTGAGTAGTCGTATCCCAAGACAAAATCTGCACATCTTCAGCTAGATCGCCCTTGACCTTGAGCAAGGCCAACCCCCGCTGATCTCCCCCTTCCATTTTCACAACCGTAGCCGGGAACATTTCTTCTTGGTGGCTGAAAAAGGTCACCTGAATAAGTGTCTTTCCCTCTACCACATGAGAAGCCGTGACAATAAACAAATGCTTCTTGCCTTGTGCAGCGATGAATCCTGTTCCAATTTCCCGATCATTCGAAGACGCGGCAGTAATCTTGACCACGCCTTTCTTAAGAGTCCCAACATCGATTTTGGCCTCACCTGAGGACAACCCTACTCCAACCATGAGCAAACAGAATAGAAAAATTTGAACCAAAAAAGTCATACATTCTCCATTCGAAGTAAAAAAAAGAGAGAGCTAAATCTTTACACAACCTGACTCAAAAACCAAGCTGTCCACTCCCTCATTTATCACTCCTCAGGCACCATCGTCCGTACAGCACGAACAAATGCGCCTTGTGAATTCCCACCCCCAAATCGCCGATGATGAATGCGGCCACTACCAAAATCCACAAATACTTCCCAAGGCCCAACCACAAAGGGCCCAGCATTTTTGGCCTCCTTAATGAGGCGATCGGAAGTTCCACATTCCCACTGCTCCGCACCAAACAGGGGGTCAATAAACAACCCTTCATTCCTCCCGATCGGCTCCAACAGCGAACCTAACTCCTCCACCGTCGGCAAGCGCCAATCGAAAAACCCTCCCGCGTTCTGTTGATTGAGCTGTTGGATATAGTCATCTGAACCGTTTTCGTTCACTCCAAACCCAATCGGTTCCTGAGAACCACCGCGTTGCCACATCAACCCGGTCGCGTGGTCAATCACAACGGGAAAATCATTAACCACCTCGGCTTCATACGAATGACGAAAGGTCCCCATCCATCCCCCAGACAACCCCTCATCACTCCCATCAAATGGATGATGAAAGCCCTTTAGGCGAATCAGATCCTTTAAATAAATTAAAGATATCGTGGCCGGTTCCGCCCGCAACCGAATCCCAAACTGAATACTCCAACTTTCAAAATCATATTGAGCCAAAACTGCTGGAGCCGCATAGGCAAACGGAGGACTGGATTCGGTCACAATTCCGATGACCTGGTGATTTTTTAACAATGGCCCTCCAGAATTGCCTTCATCAATCGCCCCAGAAAACACCAGGTCACGGCCCTTCCGCCCAACCAACTCACCCTGGGTCACGGCCCAAGGTGCACCCGCATGCCTCGGAAATCCAATCACGGACACCGATTCTCCAGCTCCCAGAGGAGTATGGGAATTTAGCGATAAGACCCGAACCGTATCAGGAAGATCTTCTCTCACAACAAGCAAGGCTAGGCCTCGAGGATCACCACCTTCCATACCGACAATCACCGAGGGAACCGATCGTGTGGGCTGAGCAAAAAATTGAACAAGGGGACCAGGGTCACCTTCAATCACATGCGAGGCCGTGGCAATAAAAATAGCACCCGACTCCTGCCGAATCACAATCCCAGTTCCCACCTTCGATTGCCCATTTACATGCGCGGTAATTTTCACCACCCCATGCTTCATCCCTTCAATATCGTGGGCATGGCTAGAAACAGTAGCCCATAAAACCATCGTGTAAAAAACAAGCAGTCCATGGATGAAATACCGAACCCTAGATGATGTTGTTAAATTCATACAAGAAAATGTCCCATTTAAATGATCAACGGTCTAACCTCCTCTCCCTTAAAGGGAGAGGATTGAGGTGAGGGTTCAGTCATCAATCGTCTCGACAGAATGACTTCCTCGCCACACGAGATAATCATATTCCTTCATCCCCTACCTCGCATCATATCGGCTGATTTCTCCCTCACCCTGCCCTCTCCTTCAGGGGCGAGAGGAAGAAGATGCCACAGGAAAAAAGAATACAGGGCCAAGCGTTAGCGAACGTCTTGGGCACAGCGAAACCCATTGGTCGCTCGACGAAGGGACACCACTCCCTTTTCACGGTTGGCCACCCGAAGATCCTCAGGTTTATCACTCCATGAACCGCCGCGAAAGACTCGGTATTCACCCTTATCAGGTCCGTGAGGATTTCGACGCAAAGATTTCCCATAGTATTCAGCGTCATACCAATCAGCTACCCACTCCCATGCATTACCTGTCATATCAAACAACCCCCAGCGGTTGGCTTCAAATATTCCAACTGGCGCCGTTCGTAGATGGCCGTCTTCGTATCCTCCAACAATGACCCAATTTGTAAACTGCTGCTTAACGATTTCATCTGCAAGATTTCCAACCTTTCGAGAACCTGGGCTACCTGTTCCCATCCAGTATGCGCTTGTTGTTCCAGCTCGAGCGGCATATTCCCACTCCGCCTCTGTGGGTAACCGTTTTCCCGCCCACGAGCAATACACCATGGCATCTTCCCAGGAGACAGCCACCACCGTATGCATCCCGCGTCCTGATGAAAAAACTGACGTCTCCCCTTCCGGCTGACGCCAATTCGCTCCTGCAATATCTTTCCACTCATTCTCCACGCTATACCCATATGCGGAACCTTTTCGTTTTGCCGTCGTACGATATTCTGTGGTCTCCACGAATTTCTGAAATTGTTGGTTCGTAACTTCATGTTTGTCCATATAGAATGCGTCCAACTCCACGAGATGTTGAGGATGCTCATCCATAGCCCCTTCTCCATCCGGTGAACCCATCATAAATTTCCCTGCCGGCACCAACACTACCGACGCTCCATCATTTCCGGCTGGGGTAGTTGACAGCGAATTACTACTATGTTTCTTTAAATGGACAGGGAGAGTCGACGGACTACCTTCCTCAGCAACAATGGCGTCCTGGGCGCACCGAAAACCTTCACTGCTATCCCAGCCGGTCGGGTCGCGCCCGTTTCGATCTGCCGTCCGAGGAAAGCTCGCAAAATCCCGCCAAGAGCCCCCACGTTGTACTTTTTTCTTCCCGCTTAAGGGTCCCCTCGGATTCTCCCGTGGACTTCTGTCGTAATAATCTTCCCTATACCAGTCCTGCACCCATTCCGAAACGTTCCCCGCCATGTCATAGGCCCCATAAGGGCTTTTCCCTTGTTCGTATGATCCTACTTTCTTCAATTTTTCTTCATACCATTTTCCTGACGCCCAATTCCCCCCCCAATTGGCCTGACTTAATTGGTCGTTAAAATCCCACCCCCAGGGATAAGTCCGCTTGTCAGTACCCCTCGCCGCCTTTTCCCATTCTGCCTCGGTGGGCAACCGTTTTCCCGCCCATTCACAATAATCATGGGAATCCTGCCAATTCACACTCACCACTGGCTTCTGCGCATCACGCTTCAATACAACTTGGTTCCAAATCTTAGGAGCTGGATGATTTTTCGCCTTCATGAAATGACGATATTGTTCTACGGTTACTTCATACTGATCCAGATAAAAATTATCCAAATAGACAAGATGGTCAGGATATTCATCCTCTTCCCCCTCTCCTTCGGACGACCCCATGGTAAATTCGCTGGCTGGCACCAGCACCATCGGTGCTCCGTCTTTCCCGGTTTTGGTTTGAGGTAAGGGTTTGTGTGTGTCAGGGGCTTTCTTCTTGGCACGGGAGGTCGCTCCCCCTGGTTTAATCCCAATCCCTTCCAAATAATTCAAAACGCTATTGTGAGTAATTCCCAATCCGAATTCACCTCGATTCGACATCACCACACCCACAACTTTATCGTTCAACATGATCGGACCACCAGAAAATCTGGGCGCCACACCAGGATCCAGCATAAGATCATGCACGACCCGATTCGAGATATCTCTCTGTACGATAGTCCATTCACCGCCCCCACCCGGATGCCCAATCACCAGAGCTTTCTCACCGCCCGACATCAACGTTGCTGAGGACTCAAAGACCAACGCCCGCACGTCATTCGGAATATTCTCACGCCCTCGCACGGCCACAACCGCTAGGCCACGGAGGTCATCAGCAACTTGGGCACCAGGCAAAACCGAACCCCGGACAGGGTCATGCTCACTGGCTATAATGTTCTTTGAAAAAAAAGTCACTTCAGGCCGGCGATCTCCCGCAATCACATGGCCAGCGGTCGCAATGTAGACCGCGTCCTGCTCCACTCGAACGACAATCCCAGCACCTATTTGTCGACTCCCCCCAGAAGCTTCCGCAATGATTTTCACGACACCATGCTTCAGATTCTCAACATCACGAGCCCAAGCGTTCACATAGCAAAAAACTAATAAAACGATTAATAGGAATATTAAAGACATCCTCCCCTTTGGAGACACAAGTGGCACTCTGAAGGGATGCGGAAGGCCAGGACCAAGATAGGGAAAAAATTCCAAGCACCGGCCGAAGCTCAATGAGTGAAACAACCACAAGAGATGCCAGAATTTTACTAGCAAATCTACCTCCCCGAGCCCCTCCTTACAAAGGAAGGGAAATGAGAATGGGGAAAGAGACACAGAGCTGGACGTTAGCGGACATCTTGGGCACAACGAACTCCGAGGTACACATATAGCTTCGTCGGATGGCTCCAAGCCCTGGCCGCTGACTTGAGATCCGTCGAAATATTGTTCCAGGAGCCGCCACGCATGACTTTTACCGTCCCATTCGAAGGACCTTGAGGATTCTTCTTGGGACTGTCTTGATAATACCTATCGTCGTACCAGTCTGCGACCCATTCCCACACATTCCCCGCCATATCGTAAATTCCGTAGAAACTTTTCCCACGTTCATATGACCCGACGGGTTTTAATTTTTCGGAATAGACCACATCAGCATTCCAATTTTTCCCAAAATTGGCCGTACTGGAATTTGGGGAAAATTCTCCCCAAGGATACGTCCGTTTGTCCGGGCCCCTAGCCGCCTTCTCCCATTCCGCCTCGGTAGGTAACCGCTTGCCTGCCCATTCACAATAGGCTTTTGTATCGTTCCAATCGATCCCCATCACCGGTTTTTGCGCATCTCGATTCCGATCCACTTGCTCCCAAAATTCCGGATTGGTTCGGTTCGTTTGTCTCATAAACCGCTGGTATCGTTCCACCACCACTTCATATTGATCGATGAAATAGGCATCAAGGTCAACCGAATGCAAAGGATACTCATCTTGGGCATCATCTTCACCAACTAAGGGATCGGCGTTTCTTCCCATCATAAACTCACTCGCCGGAACCAACACCATCGGCCCCCCATCTTTTCCAATTTTTGTTTGGGGAATTGATGGCTTGGAGGATTCCGATGATGAAGGCGCAAGCGACACGGTAGGAGCAGATGGCTCAGGGATGGAAGACGCCTTGCTCTTCTCGACGATAGTAAAGGTGGACGGAACGACGCCAAACCCTTCCATATAATTTAGGACACTTTTGTGGGTGATGCCTAAACCGAATCCATCTCGATTCGACATGACAATGCCCACGACTTTGTCATCCACAATGATGGGCCCTCCAGAAAATCGCGACGCCACACCGGGGTCTAATGAAATGTCTCTCCTTTGTCTGTTCGAGATGAGACGCTTCGCCAACGCCCAGTTGCCTCCCCCACCTGAATGCCCAATCACCAGCGCATCCTCACCGCCAGATACCAAGTCTGCCGATGTTCCAAAGGCCAATGCCATCACACCTGGGGGAATATTGGCCTTCTCCCGCACGACGACGAGCGCCAGACCGCGTAAATCATCATTGACTTCAGCTCCTGGCAGGACCGCTCCTTTGATGGACACATTGCGTTTCGGGAAAAACTCTACTTTTGGCTGACTATCTCCAGCTATCACATGGGCTGCGGTGATGATATACACCACGTCTTGTTCAACACGAACAATGAAGCCTGTTCCGATTTGCCCGGTTGTGGTAGTTATTTTGACAACTCCGGCTTTTATCACATCGAGATTTTGCGCGAATGTGATGGAGTCCATTACCACCATGTTCACAATCATGAACAGGCTCCAGATGATTATGCTCCTGAGAGATTGCACTTCAAACCCTTTCTATAACCCAAGCAAGTTTCGAAGCGGTGCCAGGGTAGGGTGAAAACGAATGACATCAAACATCGTTGGACGAAGGTCTCGAGGATTTTCTGCTGTCCCAGTTTTGAGATAGCCTGCGGTTCCCTGCATTTCCACTGAAAATGTTTGATTGGTTAAATCAAGACGAATGGAGGTGATTTCAAATCGCTCCAATTCGTCTACCGTCAAAAACATAGGCGCATGAAATTTTACCTCAGGGAAATCTGGAAGATCACGATAGCGAACGATACCTTGAAATTTCGGATGGCTCTTGCGCTCGCCGGTTTTCGGATCTTGCCAGGAGACATCCAGAGAATCTAGCGGCAAAGTCGTGGTTGAAAACTCGATACCCTTTGATGACTCGCTTGGATTGATCACCGCGATAAAGGCCTTACCGCTTCCCTCTACCGTCATCGTTCCTGAATGACCATCGAACAGAGCCTGGTACGTGAGCTCTTGCCTTTGACTAAAGGGGAATGTTGAAACATCTTTCGACATGAGACCTTCCTCTACAATTTCCACCTGCCCTAAACCCGACAAGACGACTCCTTGCGATTGTTGATCCGTCAACATTGTCAAAGTCATGGCATGATCGCTAGACGTTTCAAGGGTCACTGTAGCTGGTTGCGCCAGCAGAATCGCATCCAATTTCCCTACTGCCAATTCTTTTGTATTGATCGATTCAAGGGTGACTGTGGGATTCAATCCACCCTTGCTCATGACAAATTCCCAGAGTCGTCCTTCCCCAGGTAATTCTATCCAGGCCTTGAGGGGATAAATATCCGTTTCCCAATCCAATTCATCTGGATTCGCCACCAGCAATTGCTCCGGGCTCAGTGAGAGGCGGCCAACATGTTGCAAAGATAGCTTCGTAAAGAAGAGCGAGTCCGTTAGGCGCTTTTGGTCCGTCCCTGGATTGACTGTGAATTCAATACGACCCGTCTGCACGTGAATGATGACATCCGCATCCATTGGCCAGAATGAGCTGGCCATGAGCCACAACGCCCCAACGATTGCTACCAGGGTCTTGAGGCCCACCCATGCAGCTATCTTGCCTAGCCATGAGACCTTGGTGGCCGCTTCCGCTGGCAAAACAACGGGCTTTCCCGCTAATTTTTCCTTGATGATGCCAAGAAGAATGTCAAATTCTTTTGACCCAACCTCACCGTCCCATCCCAAAAATCGCAAAGCTTGAAAACCAGTAAAGGCCAACGGAATAGCATCCGTCTCCAACATCACCGGGACCATCCGCTCTTTTTTCAAGGACGCTCGCGCCTCTGCTCGAACCCATCTCGACTGTTTAGCCTGGCTCGTCCACAAGACAACCACACATTTCGCCGCCGCTAAGGCTTCTTCAATACTTTTATCCCATTCGCTCCCCACTTGAATCTGCCGATCCCACCACACTGAAATGCCAGCAGCTTCTAGGCCCACTGCCACCTGTTGGGCAGTGCCACGATTTTCACTGGCATAACTGATGAAGACATCCTTCATAAGAAGATGCCCAGTTCCTTTAAGGTTTGAGAGAAGGCTGGTGGTAAAAATGAACTTCTTTAGAGAGAGATTGGTTGGTCGATAGCGAGAACCCTGTGATCTTTAGGGCATAAGGGCCGGAGGGAGCTTTCTTGGCATCCCATTCAATGGTAAACGGACGACCCGCGCGCTTTCGCCGAAATTTCTGGGGATTCCCTATAGGCTTTCCAGTGTCTTGTTGAATGAAGGTGGCCTGCAACCGTGCATCCTCGCCAGTTTTTATCGTAAACCGATAACCTTCGATCTGAGCTGGAGGTTTGGTATGAAACAGCACGGCTGGGGCCACTTCTTCTACTGTTGAACTGGTAGCGTTATTTAATCGCACCAACGCCCCAATTTCATATAGAGCAATCTTGGGTCTTAGTTGATTCAGAACTGGATCAGTGGGCCAGGTAAACACGTTTTGAAACCCTTTTCCCCAAGGCTTCGCCGGTTGAACCTTATCCAACCAGTAATAGGCTCGATAATCCAATTCTCGGACCGTGAGATGGACGGCCTCATCCTCATCTAAATAAAAACGAAGCGACACACGATTTGGGAATCCTTCTGTTTCAACGGGTTCTTGATAATCGGCCAGCACAGAAATCAGTTCAATGTCATATCCTGACACCGGCTTGGGCTTGACACCTTCATAGCGATCCCCACGCTGTTGGTATTGCAAATCAAATTGCCCTAAGAGCGAAGTCGGGACTCCAAGAATTATCAGACAGATACAAAATTTCCAAGTAATCTGTTTCATGCAGACAACTCTCTCGTCCTCTCTAGAGGTTCAAAGAGCCGAAGGTGTTCGATTAACAATCCCGATTGGCGATAATATCCAGTCTAACGCGGACGGCAAAATGAATCTAGAGGGATCGAAGCTAGGAGTTCTTGGGCACAATATTTTGCCTAAGAAAGACCGACGGAGGTGAAGAACCAGTAAGCCACCATTATATCTTGAGGTTGAGACCTGTATCTTTCCGAGAATATCCAAGCGAATTCCGGACAACGAATTGCCGCGATGGCGCCGATAGAAAGAAGGAATTTTGGTTAGGAACCGATGCCTAATAGGATCAACTATTGGTGTGTGACTTGAACCATGTGTTCATTTTCCCAACCACCACCGATGGCTTTGAAGAGGGTGACCATGTCGGTGAGACGTGCCCGTTGAGTCTGAACTAATTCCAATTCTGCAGACAGCACGGTCCGCTGGGCATCTAGCACGTCTAAATAGGTGACAAGACCTTGGCGATAGCGAATCTCTGCCAGGTCGCGTGCGTCTTGAGACGATGCCACTCGCTGCTGTTGATGAATGAGCTGCTCTTGGCGTGTTTGCAAAGCCGTCAGCACATCAGCCACCTCACGAAAGGCATTGAGGATGGTATGCTTGTATTGCTCAAGCATCTGCTGATATTGCGACTCCGCGACTTCCAAACGTGCCATATTGGTATAGCCTTCAAAAATAGGCAGCGACACGGATGGTCCAACACTCAAGTTTCGACTGGCCCAATTGAACCATTGGTCAAATTCGCTGGTTTGAAATCCTCCAGTCCCGGTGAGGGCGACCGTGGGAAAGAAATAAGCACGAGCTTCCCCAATTCGCGCATTGGCCGCTTTCAAATTTTCTTCAACTTCCACAATATCTGGACGACGCTGCAATAAATCAGCCGGCAACCCGATGGGTATAGTCGGTTGAACCACCACAGCCCGCAACGGCTTAATCCCGATGGCCAATGTATTGGGCTGGGCTCCAGTTAACCATTCCAATTGATGCTGTTGAACGGACCGTAACCGACGAAGTTCTGGTATTTGTGCTGCGGTTTCCGAAACAAGAATCTCTGCGCGTTTCACATCTAAATCTGAAACAAGACCGGCGTCAGCCTTGGCTTGAATGATGGAGAGTGAGTCTTGCTGAAGAGCAAGATTATGTCTGGCAATATCAAGTTGTTCGTCTAATTCTCTGAGGATAAAATACCCTTGACCCACATCACTAATAAGCGATAAGGCAATACCTCGCCGATTCTCCGCACTGGCAAACGCTTCGGCAGAGAATGCTTCTTGACTGCGACGAAGGCGTCCCCACAAATCCAATTCCCATCGCAAATCCAATGCGGCATTCCAAAGATCAAATTTGGCACCGGGTGGAGCAAACCCTTCCGCGGAGCCTCCAGTTGGGGCCGCCAGTATCGTTTCCGATCGGCGAATGCGGGTATAAGCCCCATTGACAGACACATTGGGATACAGCCCTGCCCCTGCCCCTTGCGCTATGGCCCGAGCTTCCAACACCCGAAAGCCGGCTTGCCGCAAATCATGATTACGCTCCAACGCCTGTTCAATAAGATGATTCAATTCTTCATTCTGAAACACCTGCCACCACGACACTTCGGGCACAGACCCCACCGAAACAGAAAGACCCGAAACATCGCCTGTCATCGTCATGGTGTTCCAATTCTCGGAAATGCTGGAATCAGGCGTCTGATATTTTGGCCCCAATAGACAGGCTTGAAGACCTCCGATCAAGACTACCATAGCAAAGCGCCACCCCCACCCTCGGATTGAAAAGGGTCCATATACCATCCGGTGATTCATGGTGTCATTCCGGATTCGCTTCGCGATCAATGAAGACATCCACTTGTTGGCCAACATAGATCGGAAAGGTTGGTTTCTCAAATTGATAGATGATCTGAAGGACGCGGGTGTCGACTCGTTCACTATTGTCACCAGTCAACGATCGTTTGGGAACAATATACGGCTCAATCCGATCAAAGGTCAGGGAAATAGCTTGTTCTGTTCGCCCCTTTAAATAGGCCACTGCGGGGCTGCCCGGCACGACCAAAGGCGCATTCACTTCATCAATATCGGCTCGCACCTGAAACGTTTCAATATCGCCCAATAAGAGCAGAGGCTCATTAGTATTCACCGTGGCATATTCCCCCTCACGAATATTAACTTGGAGAATTGTACCCGCCCGTGGGGCTTGAACCGTCAGTCGATCTAAATTCGCCTGGACTTCATCGCGTTGTGTTTGCGCCAAACGCAAATCTGCTCGAGATCGGATCAGTGCTCGCTTAGCTACCTCAGCTTCGTGCCACTTCCGTTGCACATCATCTTCACTCACTGCCCGCCGATCTTTCACCGACTGCAACCGCCTTAATTGCTCTTGAAGATCACGAAGCCGAATGTCCTGCTCCGCAATTCGCGCCGCTGCAGAAGGCAGTGAATCCGTCTGTGTTTGAAGTTGCGCACGTAATTCTCGGTCATCCAATTGAAATAACGGATCACCTTTTTGCACATGACTGGCTACTTTGACATGCACCTTCGTGACCAGTCCCGACACCGGTGGCGCGATCCTGACATTTTCGTTCGCCGCTTCAATAATGCCCGCTGCCGCAACCGTCGACAAATAGGGATTGTGCGGTGGCCTCTCCATCGGCGGAGGAGCAACGGGTTTATCCCGCGCCCCCCACAAGGTGGCGATGGTCAGGAGGACACCTGCGAAAGCCAGCCACACACTGAGCCGTCGAAACATCATTATTAGATAAAGTCCCCCTGCCCCTGGCGAATTTGCCCCACTCGACCATCTTCCATATGGACCACCCGATCACCAAATTCAAAAATTCGAGAATCGTGCGTGACAATGATGACAGCCCGGTCTGGATGTTTCCCCACCCCACACAGCTGCTCCACGATACGATGTCCTGTTTCGCCATCCAAACTTGCAGTGGGTTCATCACAGAGGAGTAATTGAGGTTCCGCCACTAACGCACGCGCAATGGCGACACGCTGCTGTTCGCCCCCCGACAATTTTGGAGGTAACGCCATTAGGCGCTCGCCCATTCCCATCGTTTTCAAAATATCCTCGGCGCGAGCTTTTGCCTCTACCTTCGGTACCCCTTGAATAAACAAAGGAACCGCCGCATTTTCTACGGCTGTGAGAGTCGGCAATAAATTATATTGCTGAAAGATAAACCCGAGATGATCTCGTCGAAAATTGGTTTTCGCCGAGGCCGATAACTCCTGAATCGACTCACCCAGAACTCGGACATCTCCATCATCACTTTCTAAAATGCCCGCAATCACTGACAACAAGGTGGTTTTCCCACTACCGGATGGACCGACCAAAAATAAGACTTCCCCACTAGCCACATCTAAATCCACGCCTTTGAGCACCGGAATTTTCGTGTCTCCTTCCCCAAACGATTTGGTGACACCACGAGCGCGCACCAACCAATGCGAACGTTCTTGTCCGGATAACTCACCTGTTTGATTCATCATCTTTTACCACTTGAATATGGCATTCCAATACCCAATAATCGCTTTCTATGCGCTTATGATCAGCCACTGCAGGGAATGGTCAAAAAAGTCCGTCCAGCAAGGCCGCAGCCCCATTGACGCGCAGAGCGTACTTTCAGTACGTGAGCACGGCAAATGGGCGAGAACGCCGCTGGCGACTTTTTTCAACATTCCCATCTTATCCACGGAACACCACCGCAGGTTCAAGCTTGGCCAATTTTCGAATACTAATTGCACTGGACAAACTACAGATCATCAGAAGCGCGACTCCGACACCCACCAACAGCGGCCACGTTTCAACAAAGGGCAACCGCCCACCACGAGCCGTCGTTAAACCAAACAGCGTGGCTAATCCAATACCCAGGCCATAGCCAATCAATCCCACGGTGAAACTTTGCAGGAGAATCATCCGAGCCAACATGCCTGTGCTCGCCCCAATGGCTTTAAGCGCGCCAAACTGCCGAAGATTTTCTATCGTGAAGAGGTAAAAGGTTTGGCCCGCGATCGCCATTCCCACCACGAATCCCAATAACACTGTCGTACCAAAATTCACCCCAATGCCCGTATTTTTTAAAATCCACTGCACGGTTTTCCATCCAAACTGTTCTTCCGTAAAGGCACCCAGTCCAGTGTGTTCATGAATACGCCGTGCCAATTCCTCCGGACTCACCCCTTCAACTGGACTCGCTAACACATAGGATAATTTCCGTCGTACTTGAGGTGTTATTCCTAACGCACGTTCATAGGTGGTATAGACAAATGGAAAGTTCTGAAAACTTTTTTGTGCTTGCACAATGGCGGCAACTTTGACGAGATGGTCATTCACCTCAAACGTCGTACCGAGATGCATCCGATCTGGACCACCCAGACGTTGAACAGCAAGTTGATCTATGGCAACCGTATCCGGCGCACGTAAATCTTCTATGCGACCCTCAATGATCGTATGAGGCCGCCCAATTAAGGTACTGGAATCAATCCCGACCAAGGCAATTTGTTCATAATTTCCATCCCGTAAGCGCGCACGTTGGACGCCTTTATAAAGAGGGACCGCCCATTCTACTCCAGGGACACTCCGGACCACGTTTACTGCCGTATCGGCTAGGGGTTTGATCTCTTCAACTTGATTGATATTGGGATCCGTCACCCATACGGGAGCATTAATATTCGTAATCCCTGACTGAGACCAGGTCATGAGCCCCCAGAAGATTGAGCCCTGTTGCACGATCAGCATCGTGGAAAACGTGAGGCCAGCCAAGAGCATCAGATATTTGGCTCGATCACCGAATAACATTTTCAAGGCCACAAAATTCATGAGCTCTGCGTTTTCTTCAATCTCTTCGTTCTACGAGATTGAGGTTTCGTCTTCTTCGCCCGGCTAGATTGAGTGATTAAGCCATTCATAAAAACCGTGACAAACGTCTGAACAATGTCCTTCGGTTCTTGAATGAGCGGCGCTCGAAATAACACCGTGAGAAGACGGTGATAAATCAACATTCCCATAAACGCACGAGCTGCCACCATGGGCTCAACGGGCTGGAAGACTCCGTCATCAACCCGTTGTTCAATATAAGAAGACAACACATCGTAAAAATGCCGAATATGATTGTGGAAAAACATGTCCGAGAGCTCATGACTTTCCAACGCGCTGAATAAAATCAGCCGCATCAGATGCTGATCGGGCGCCCCCCCCACAATGGTTTCCGCAATCACCGTAAAGACTTCAAGGTCATTGCGTTCTTCTGCGAAGACCTTAATCCGTTCCAGTAGACCAGGAACCGGTGATTTCTCCGCCAGAATGGCGGCATACAACTCTTCCTTGCTCGGGAAATGCTTAAAGATCAAAGCTTCACTCACTCCAGCTCTCATGGCAATCTCACGGGTTTTCGTCCCATTAAAACCCTTCTCGGCAAATAGAGCGCCTGCCGACCGGATAATACTGGCTTTACGAGCTGGCGCCGGAATGCGAGGACTCGAAGATTTTGGTGAAGAGCTTCTCATATAAGTAAGTATTTACTTACTATTGTATGACCCTCATGGGAAATCGTCAAGTTCAAGGAGCAAAACGCTCCTTTGAGTTGGTTGACTCAAGATGAATAATGTCTATCTTAAAGAAATAACCACATGACCATCACGTCATTATTCCCATTTCGTTAACGGACATTGGAAATCCCATGGATACATCAATAAAGGAAACTGAACTTATTGTTACTTTACCGCTCGTGCCCGTGAAACGGACGGTGTTGTTTCCTGACACGCTCGTCCCTTTTACCATTGGCCGTACACGATCGATGGCCGCCGTGGAAGCCGCCATGAATTCGGAAGATAAAGCATTATTGATGGTGACGCAGCGAGATTCAGAGATGGAAGAACCTGGATTTGACGATCTCTTTCTAATTGGCACCAAAGCGGTCCTCAAACAAATGGGGAAAACCTCTGAAGGGCATCTGCAAGTATTGGCTCAGGGAATTGAGCGCATGGTGTTACTGAAATTAGAACAAGCCGAACCTCATATGATGGTTCGAGCTAGACGGATACCCATTACCATAGATTCCGATCCTGAGCTCGAAGCTCTGCATCGGGAATTGCTCAATCTCGTGGGCCAATTACCAGAATTATTGACGACCCAAGGAGTGACAGAACTCGTTTCGGTACTTCAAGCCGAAAAAGATCCGTTGTTGGTTGCCTATCGCCTCGTCTCACTCCTCAATCTCAATGTGGATCGCCTGCAAGGGCTTTTAGAACAATCTGATCCGAAAGAAGTGTTACGTAAGGTATACGGCGCGTTAGCCCATGAACTCCATATCCTGAAGCTCCGCCATGAAATTGCCAGCCAGGCCCAAGCCGAAATTGGCAAATCTCAACGAGAATACTTTCTCCGGCAACAACTCAAAGAAATTCAACAAGAATTGGGCGAGTTAGAAACTGAAACTCCAGATAGCGACGTGAGTGAACTTAAAAGTCGTATCGAAGAAGCAGACCTTCCAGAAATTGTTTTAAAAGAGGCCACCCGCGAACTAAAGCGCCTCGTCAAATTACTTCCCGCTTCTCCCGATCACCAAGTCATCCGTAGCTATCTTGAATTGGTCCTGGAATTACCATGGCACATGGTCACGGAAGGGCATCTCGACCTTGCTCACGTTCGCTCCGTGTTGGATGAAGATCATTACGGCATTCAAGACGTCAAAGAACGTATCCTGGAACATTTGGCGGTTTTGAAGTTAAATCCGGCAGCCAAATCCCCAATTCTTTGTTTGGTCGGACCTCCAGGCGTGGGGAAAACCAGCTTGGGACAATCCATCGCCCGCGCGTTAGAACGAAAATTCGAGCGGCTCAGCTTAGGCGGTCTTCATGATGAAGCAGAGCTTCGTGGCCACCGACGCACCTATGTCGGCGCCATGCCAGGCCGTCTGATCCAAGCCCTTCGCCGAGCAGGAGTCAAAAATCCGATTGTGATGCTGGACGAAGTTGATAAGGTCGGTCAGGATTTTCGAGGTGATCCTGCATCGGCACTGTTAGAAATTCTTGATCCAGAACAAAACCATACGTTCCGCGACAATTATTTGGATCTGCCGTTTGATCTCTCCAAGATCATGTTTATCACGACAGCCAATTCGTTAGAGAATATTTCACGCCCCCTCATGGATCGCATGGAGATCATTCGTTTGGCGGGATACAGCCATCAGGAAAAATTGGAAATCGCCAATCGGTATTTGTGGCCTCGCCGCCTTGAAGAAGCAGGGCTTCAAGATAAGCCATTGACGTTAGAAGTAGACATCATTCCGCACATCATTAAACGCTATACACGTGAAGCCGGGGTTCGCCAACTTGAACAGATGTTGGGAAAGCTCACAAGAAAAGTGGCATTGCGACTGGCTGATACACCTCAAGATGAGCCTAATGCTCCCCTCACTATTCAACAAGAAGAACTTTCGGATTGGTTGGGAATAGAAAAATACATGCCGGAAGAAGCGCGAAAGATGTTACCTATGGGTGTCGCCACAGGATTGGCATGGACAGAAGCAGGTGGCGATGTGCTCTACGTGGAAAGCACGTTGCTCCCAGGAGGAAGCGACCTCACGATTACCGGACAGCTTGGCGAAGTCATGCAGGAATCCGCCCAAGCGGCACGAAGCTATATTTGGTCACGAGCAGAAAGTTTTGGATTGGATATTGCGACATTTAAACGTAATGGCATGCATATACATGTGCCGGAAGGCGCTATTCCTAAAGATGGACCATCGGCTGGCGTTACCATGGCTAGCGCTATGGCCTCTCTCCTATTAAGAATTCCAGTACGAAACGATACTGCGATGACCGGTGAAATCAGCTTAAGCGGACTTGTGCTGCCTGTCGGCGGCATCAAAGAAAAACTTCTCGCTGCCCATCGCATGGGCCTGCGCCGCATCATGTTGCCAAAAGCCAACGAGAAGGATCTTCAAGATGTCCCAGAAGCCGTTCGAAGCGAATTATCTCTGATATTTGTGGAAACAATTGAAGAGGCACTCGAAGCCGGGCTTACCCAGCCCATCCCAACGAACAGTGGAGCAAAAACCCTTCAGCCAGCCCTACCTTCGACCCCAAGCACCAATCCTGTGATGCATTAAACTGGTTGAGGAAATTTTCCTCATTGAGCAATGTGAATGGCAGAAGATCGAGTCATTCTGAAGATGCCATCGGGCTAATGGAGGTCTTTGTCCTTGCCAATGCGAGTATACCACCAGTTGCCCTCAGCAACTGATAAGTCATCAGAAAAGGTCAGTTCGAACCCGCCTTCCCAATCATTCCCCACTTGAATCCATACCCAACCGTCTTCCGTTTTCTAGGGAAAGGGTTTTTAGCCACCCATCTTCCCTTTGGTAGTCGCCCTTCCCTTCAGCATTCAGCGTGATGATTCCCTGCTCGGAGGCATCTTGGTATCCCCAAGCTCCAGCCAATTCCTCAATCGGGTGGAGGCGCAAAAACGTTGCGGCCCTGGAAAAAATCTCTTGAGATTCCCGAGGCGTCATCCGGGCACAACCCGGCCAGCGTCAGCAGACTCAAAACGATCATCATCTGATTCCAATGAGATGTCTTCATGAATTCTTCAACAACATCCGGTAGTTGGCTTCATACATTGTGGAAATTTCAGGATTGCATCAAACCCAACCTATAGGACTAGAGGTTTCCCCGGCTTTCAACATTCGCAAAGCCCTCCACGACAAAACCCTCCGAGCTCTTTTCTGGTACTAACCGTGACCCAGACAAGGGGAAAAAAGGTGAAGAATGGATTTCCCTATACGCCTGACGCTCAAGGAGTAATTCTGGCCGTACCGAAAGAATTTTTGAAATCGTCTTCTACTTTTTCCGAAACGAAATGTGATCCTTATATTCCTCAATTGCCGCACCTAAGGACTTTGCGCCTAAAGGAATATTGGCTTCCAAGGCATCTTCGATTTCAGGGTCATCAATGATCACCTCAAAACATTCATGCTGATTGGTCAGCACCATCCCCTTCTCGACTTGCCGAGGCATATAAATCTCAGTCCACACTTCCTTCTCAACCAAGCACACATCCCGGAACCGTTCATAGAGAAGGACCAAGCGTTCTTGATCAGAAATGATCAGCGGATTATTTTCCATACCATCTGCTCCCTTTTCAAACGAATAACGAATAACGAATAATAGGTCGTTGTTTTTCTACTCTGCTATTTGGCCTGAGGTCAAGTGAAAGAAAGAAGGCTATTCCCCAAAGACGTCGATCCAGGGGTCTTTTCCCAGAACCCACAAATAAAAAAATGTACCGAGCCACCCATGATACAAGCCTAACGGCCAAAGATTTCGATAACGGAGATAGCAAGGGATAAACAGCGCAGCCATTAGACCCGTCGCGACCATCAACAATCCCTCGGGGAAATGGATGACCGAAAACAGCCCAATCCCCACAGGCATCGCCACCACCCACCCCTGATTAGGAAAGAGTAGCATGAGGTTGGCGACACCAAGCGCTTGGACGAGGAATTGCTGAAGAATCCCCCATAATGGATAGAGCAGCAGTAACACAACAATGTGCTCATTCCAAAGAACTCGATCATGGGCCAGCCCATACCAGGCCATCAGGCTCAACCCGAGCACAAACATCACAGTGGGCCATACAAAGGCAGACAAAAGATTCTTCCGTTGAAAACCCCATTTCACCCAAAGGCTTGAGTCCTGGCGTATTCGCCACATGATATAACCAATCCAACTGACGCTGACCAACGCAATAAATAGTCCCTTGCCCCCAAGACTCTGAAATACCAGATGTAAAACACCCGTCGCCGCAACCGCCACCACTTCAAGCCATATGGATTTGTGTTTCTGAATGGGTCTGTCCATAAATATCTCCGTTATACCTTGAAACCCAAAGCAGACAAAGTCTTCCCTGAACATGGTTGCTAGCGGCTATACAAAAAAATGGTGGCATCCCGCTGAGGCCCCCCACTAATTTCAAGCCAAATACGGGAGCACGGTCATTCACAGTCTTTTTGAAAAACAGGGATTATTCTCCATAACACTCTCCCTTCCTACCAATTCAAATGAGTAGCGCTAAAAGAAGCAAGGCTGAAGGATGTTCCAAATTTTAATCTGCCTATTTCCACTCGTGATTGGGGAGAAAATTTCAGAGGAAATAGCCGATTCATAGTCAGGCACAGGCCATTGGCCATCTCTAAAAACATTGCGTTGACAAATGAAAATCACGTATCATCCTAGTAATCCTGGGGGGAGTCAGCTTCTGGTTAAGGTTGGACAATCTCTTGTGACCAAGTGTTTGTGTGATGGCAAGGATGCATAAAGGTTCAATGCAAAGCCAAGGCACCGCACATTATCCTGATCTCGTGAGACTTCCGATCTCGCACATCCATTCTGCCAAGTTTGGTACGACGAATTGTCGAGGGCCATCTACCAAAAGTTCAGCGGCACCATACTCTTGTAGGCAAATTCAAAGCGGACCACGTTCGATTTGTTCGGTTAAGACACCGCGGTTAAAGAGAATAGGATTGGAAATCCCACTAGGGGCCTCCTAAGTTTTTCTCTTTGATCTTGAAATGCCGATTATAGGCATAACATGGATATTCCATAATTCGTTGAATAAAGATAAAATTCAATCAATTTTTATATGATTAATGACCACGACCATAAGCTGGGATCATCGACACCCTCCCCCATAGAGTGATGGACACAAAAATGAGATCTGAAATATTAGTCATCGATGATAGTCCTGATATTTTATCCCTGACGTCGAAGGTACTGCCGGAGGAAAACTATCGAGTTCGGGTGGCTACGACAGGAAAGGAGGGGATTGCATCGTGTGGTCGACGTCAACCGGATTTAATTCTGCTAGATCTTCGCCTTTTCGATGAATCGGGATATGACGTATGCGCCACCCTAAAAGAAGACCCCAAGACTAAAGAAATTCCGATTATTTTTTTGAGCGCCTCTGATGAACCATTGGACAAAGCCAAGAGCTTGGCTTTAGGAGCTGTGGATTTTATTACCAAGCCCTTTCATTCCATGGAATTATTAGCCAGGATTTCGACACACCTGACACTCCATCGCTTACAAAATCAAATGAAAACTCTGAATGAAGAGTTGGAACACCGAGTCGCTCAAAAAACAGAAGAATTGACAAGAATTTATAAAGCTTCTCAAGCACTCTCCGAAGAAATCTTGTATTACCCGTTATTGTGTAACATCGTGAAAAGTGCAAGCGCTGGCTTCCCTTACTGAGGAAAATCTCTATGTCTGTCTTCTCCAGACTAAGAACCGATTGGCTATTTTACGCTTTGCTCTCGATTTAATATTAGGCCGACTCGATCAAAATTCACATGCAGACATTCTCGCGGGCAAACATATTCACGTGGCCTCTTCGAAGCATGTCATCCAAGCTGATGGAGACATCATCGGCCACACCCCCATCATGATCAAGAGTATTCCTTCTTGCGGCTTAAAGATCTTGTTTCCACCTACCGCTTGACCTCCAGATGATCCAGACGAGCGAGCAGCCCCTTTCGAACCGCAACATGAATGCTCTCTGGGAACCCGGCAGGCAATTCACCCTCGATTTTTTCGATAGCCTTCGGTGCCATATCTGCCATTTCTTCCATCGCTGCCCCCATTAAGGATTTTGCCAAACCGGCGGCTTCGCCGGTCTGCATGAAATGCCGCCCCGTGATTTCACTGATCCGATAATGATGGCTGTTGCCAACCGACATAGCCAGCTTCATCTGCTTACGTTGAATCTGGCCAGCATGAAAACTCGGTTCCGCCGTGAGCACATCATAAAGAGGCGTCAAATGATAACTCCCACCAGGACCAAGAAAGATACTGAAATTCTTGGCATGCCCATCGGTGGCTCCAATCAGCCAGAATAGCATTTGCGCTTTCAAAACGGTTGCCTGATCCTTGGAAGGATTATCGCTCCCCTTGAGCAAATCGAGAACCTGGATCAGTCCAGGCCCGCCGTCGGCTTGATATTTTCGAGTTGGTGGCACGGATAACGCTTGGCAACAATCCTCTTGTGGCAATCGTAAAAGACGTTTATCTTTCGTCAAACGCCGATCAAAACGTTCAATCACAAGCGCTTTGGTCCCACCAAACGTCTGCATATTCGCCTGTGCGACCGGCAGGCCAAAAGCCGCTGCTAACTTTAAACAGTAAAATTCATTTTCGACGCTGCTCGAAAGATCCAGTCCATTCGGTAATTGTCCAATCTGCTTTTTAAAAATATGAGTGGTCGGAGTCGAACCGTAGGGTTTCAGCCACCGCCCCTTATGTCGGAGGAGCGCCGTTTTTTCCTGCGCACCAGCTATCGATATCCGAAAATCATCATCACGGCTTAAGCCTAGAGGAGACTGGGTTAAACCCTGAAGTAACTTTTCAATTGCCGGGTCATTAACACGTTTTCCGGAAATCGCCCCAGCCTCTGTGTCGGGAATATCCTCATCCGCCTTGATAAACTGCAAAGCCCCAACGCAATCGCGCCCAATGGCCGACAGCAAACTAAACGCATCCGTTCCTGCAGCCCCAACTTTTTCGGCTACACGTCGTCGCAGTGCATCCGCGTCAGGTAACAGATTTTCGAACACGGCCGTGACCGGTTGCCCCCGAAAGGCATCTTCTCGTAAAGGCAAAGAAAGCGAAATTGGGAGCGCATGTTCCCAAGACAACCAGCTTCGATCATACTGAAAGTCGATGACCTCACTTGCCGCTTTGTTCAGTTGCCCAACCAAGCGATTGTTTAACAACACCTGCAACGGCGGGTGACGACGAGAACGAGCCATCAGAAAATATCCTCAATATCAGCCGCTGCCCCTTTTGTGCGAAACTCAATCCTTAATTCAAGATCCAAGACAGACAATACTGCCAGTATCGTCTCTAGCGTAGCAGATGGATTCCCTGTCTCAAGCTGGGAAATGGTTGCCTGCCGAAGACCTGCCCTTTCCCCCAGTTGCGACTGACTCAACCCGCATTTCTTTCGAGCCCTACGAACCAGACTGCCAACCTGTTTTGGATTACGTGCTAGATCACTCATCCGTCATTCCTCTCAGCTATATTATGCGCTATTCCGCATAAAATATCAATATACGAATTAACGTATATGTTATAAATATACGTTATATCGAATAATTTTGCATTTCGAGATGGGCATATAAGCCGTCAGCTCCGCGTGATTACAGGAAGTTACCCCTACCATCCGGTGGCTTACCTCAGTCTAATTTCATGAGGCCAGAAGGAGTATCCTTGGCTGAGGATATTCTTACTAAAGAAATTTAGGCGTTCAACTTTTACTGGTCTCAACAAAGGATGGGGTTGATTAAAGGGGGGAGTTCGTTCCTCCGAAACAAACATAAGTATAAATTCGTACTCATGACTCTTTACCCGTTTGAAAAACACGCCCATGATTCTCTCACAAAAAATAACCAAGTGGTGTCTGTTTGGCGCGTTCTTTCTCTTCATGCCCTCTCTCTATCTCACGCCAGTGGTTGCCATTTTGTTTACTCCCATTCATATGGTCAGTTTCATGTTCATGAGCCTCACGGAAATGAGTAGGAATTTTGGTGCAAGCATGGGAATGCTGATTTGGACTGCTTTATATCTGGCGATCTACCTAGCTCTGTATTACCAACTCTCGATCTTTTTAGCTCGAATGATTTTTAGTATTGCCCAAGCGCAGACCAGACAAACGTTGATTGCCATACTTCTGGCTTCCATTGGCACGATTGGCTCCATCCCTGATTATGGTCCTCTCAAAAATCACAGACGTCTTAGCGATCATTACTCGTGGCTTCAAATGCTTCAATATAGTAAGGAAAAGATTAAGGTTTCAGCTTCGCCCATGGCCAATATTGCACCTGGCATCATATCCCTACACGTAGACACTAAATCGATAAAACAGGAATTAATTGCCTGGGACCTCGATGAAGACGGAGAAACCGGGATTCAGGGACCGCATGAGTACCGTGTTAACCACACCTACAAACAGCCAGGAATATATCATCCCCGAGTTGTCGTGACGGATCAAGAAGGAACTACTTTTGAGGAAATCATTGAAATGCACATCCACGACCGCGTGGAATTTGTGGCTAAATTAAATACACTATGGAGAGCCCTGTGGCCCGCATTGGGCAATAAGGACGAGGAAAATCTCAAACAATAGACAACAGATCATTTTCGAAAAAACCATCTCGCAGGGTTTTTGGGAAGAAGCTATTTGACAGAAAAAATTGCTTCTCGATATTCAGCGCCACTGTCTATTGTTGAGAATTATCGTGAGTCAGGAAGATGGATTATCATTCTTCAGAGCACACTTGAGTCCCCAAGCATAACAAAACAAATCCCAGTCGAAGTCAGATTCGAATACGACCCAGACCCCTATGATTATGATAATTCAAACCCATACCGCATCTTTGATTACCGCGAGCTCCCAGTGGACTATTCACTCGAGTCCTCCTTATCTTCGCAATGGCTCGACATGGCTCAGGCTCTTGAACAAAAAAACCTTGCAGGAGCCACTACATATATTGCCCAACATAAACAAAAAACCTTTCAGAGGTTTTGGAAAACCGAAGAAAGTAAATTTTTAGAACAAGCCCATCTTCTGCGCATGCCTCTGGCATTGGCAAAAAATGAAACAGGCAAACTGACTCTTCAGAGCGCTGACCCTCAGGGAAAATCCGCAATTTCCAAGAAAATCCAAGTAGAATTTGTCAGAGAATACAAGAAAGGCCATGGAATCTTATCCTTTGAAGTTCTGTTAAATAATGAGCAATTTGAGTCCGAATTAAACTCAGTATGGATGTCAATGTGGGATGCTTTAGCAAAGCGCCGTTTTTGGATGGCTAATCTGTATATAGGGTTCTCGGATCGGCCAAGTGATTTTTTCTATCATTCTCACACGAAAAAACAATATCTGACTGTAGGCCAATGGAGAAAACGGGAGGTCGATTGGGCGGCCTTAGCTAAGCACTTTCGGGTCCCATTAAAGCTAGTTGACCGGTGTGACAACCACATCAGCTTAATTCATCTAATCCCACCTGAGTCAGAGAGCGAGGATCCGACTTATCTGGAAGTGAACTTCACCAAAAATAGCTTCAAGCCATGGAAAATAGAGCAATACCATCTCTACTCACAGCCACTCCCCGACTCATTTGCACATGCGCTACAAGACAAGACCAAGGGAAAAGACTTTGATCTGTGTGTTCAAAATGAGGATTTAGATACTAAAGATGATCCATCTTATTCTGACCATATCCGCCGCCGCCTGGGGTTTCAATAATCAATTCGTCCCCTGCTTCTACTGAGAACGAGCTTTTTCCTGAAACCCTTTTTTCAACTCCCTGTTGCTTGACACGATTACAGCCAGGTTGTCCCGGTTGCCCACCCTCCAACCCATAGGGCTTGGTCACTCGCCGATCAGACAACAGTATAATCTCGGCTGTCTGAAGAAATTCATATCTTCGAACCAGCCCATCACCTCCTTGAAATTTCCCCTTTCCCCCAGATCCGTCTCGCACGACATAACGCGTAATTCGAAAAGGATAGGCATATTCCAATGCTTCAATAGGTGTGTTGAGGGTGTTGGTCATATGTGAATGGCGACCACTGGTTCCATCTGAATGAGGACTTGCTCCCATGCCGCCGCCAATTGTTTCGTAATAGGCAAACGGGCAACCCTTGCGTTCGTCCCAACCACCGATTGCGAGGTTGTTCATCGTGCCTTGGCTGGCTGCAGGTATTCGTTCAGGACAAGCCTGCGCCAAAGCGCCTAATAATACATCCACAATCCGCTGAGAGGTTTCCACGTTGCCGGCGGCGACCGCTGCGGGTCGCCTGGCATTTACCAACGTACCTTCTGGCGCAATAATCTGAATCGGCCGCAAACATCCGCTATTGGCGGGGATATCCAATCCCAAGACACATCGGAAGACATAGGCTACGGCGGACAGCGTTACCGGATAGACGGCATTGATGCTGCCATGTCTCTGCGCGTCGGTTTCGGAAAAATCGACGGTGGCTTGCTCCCCGTTTATCGTGATCGCGACACGGATGACTGCAGGCTCTTCTGAAAAGCCATCGTTGTCCAACGCATCTTCAAAGTGATAACATCCCATGGGCAACTGACTCATCAAGTGACGAGTCATGCGCGCGCTGTAACGAAGGAGTGCATCAATATCTGTGGTAAGCGTTGGCACCCCAACCCGTTTGGCCAACCCCTGCATCCTCTCGATGCCAATGCGATTAGCTGCTAATTGAGCCTGCAAGTCTCCTGATCGTTCCTCGGGTGTCCGAACGTTCGCCATGAGCATCTGCCACACATCTTCATTCTTTTTCCCTTCAACCATCAATTTCACGGGTGGAATGATCAATCCCTCTTGAAAGATTTCTTGTGAGAGCGGCATCGACCCGGCCGACATGCCACCGATATCGGCATGGTGGGCCCGATTGGCCACAAAACCCAACAAAGTCTGCGTGGAGTCCTGCTCCACAAAAATTGGCGAGACCACGGTGATATCCGGCAGATGTGTGCCGCCACGATACGGATCATTCACCATTGCCACATCCCCCGGCGCAAAGGTCAAAGAATCGAGGCATGCTTGCACGGAAAGCGGCATAGCCCCAAGGTGCACAGGAATATGGGCAGCCTGTGCCACAAGGTTTCCCGAAGGATCAAAGACCGCACACGAAAAATCGCATCGCTCTTTGATGTTTGGCGAGAAGGCGGCCCTCTGCAGACGAGCACCCATTTCCTCGGCCACGGAGACCAATCGGTGTTTCATAATTTCTGTACGAATGGGATCATCCATCGGTGTCTCCAACGGTAATGACGATATTGGAATAGGCGTCTATCTTTGCCTGGTCCGTAGGCCCTAGATACACCGTTGTATCGTCCAAGACCAGAATAGCCGGTCCAGAGACGTGATGACCCGGGCGCAAGCGGTTCCCCCAAAAATGTGGAACATTGTGAATATCTTGCCCCACCACAACTGGACGCTCTTCCCATTTGGCTGAGGATGGGTCGGTTGGTCCTAACGGTTGACGAGGAAGGGGCGGGGGGATGACTCGGCCAATGGCTCGTACTCGCACGTTCACAACTTCAATTGGCGCATCTTTCTGACAATAGCCAAAACGCTCCTGATGAACACGATCAAATTCTTGGCGGAATTGAGGATTCAGTGGCACCTGTATGTCAAAAGATTGTCCCACATATCGGACATCGACCGTTCGTGTGATGACAGCGTGTTCAGGAAAAATCTTTTCTCGGCGCAAATCATCTTCTCCCTGCTGAACCATGGCTGTCGTGTGCGATTCAAGCCGCTCAAACGAAGTCTCATTCGGCAACATGACCGTATGCACATAATCCAATTGCACATCCGCTACCAACATACCCAATGCCGACAACGTGGCTGCCATGGGCGAAATCACAACGTGGGGAATCCCTAAGGCTCTGGCCAAATCACAGGCATGCAGCCCTCCAGCGCCTCCAAAAGACACAAGTACCGCCTCCCGTGGGTCTTCGCCTCGCTCGACAGAAATCACACGAAGGGCTCGCTCCATATGGGCATTGGCAATCTGAATCATGCCTAACGCGAGGCGTTGTTGGCTATTCAATCCAGACGAAGATGAGAGAGTAACCTGGCCATTAAATTCATCGAACACCTGTTGGGCCGCGTTGATATCCAGCGTCAATTGTCCACCGAGAAATCCATCCGTTGGCAATCGCCCTAGAATCACATGGGCATCGGTCACAGTTGGAATACGGCCTCCTCGCCCATAGCACACCGGCCCGGGATCAGCTCCAGCACTTTGTGGCCCCACACGAAGATTCCCGCCCGCATCAACTGTCACCAACGAGCCTCCGCCTGACCCCACCGTATGAATATCAATCACCGGCACACGAATGGGGCAACCCCCGATTTCGGCCTCGGATGTGACATGAATCTCGTCATGGACCAACGAGACATCCGTGGACGTCCCACCCATATCAAACGT
>JAJDBR010000235.1 GCA_029261275.1 Nitrospirales bacterium | reverse complement strand
GGCTCTCTCTTCCTTTGCCCCTCTGGAACCAACGACAGGGCGATATGGCTAAAGCCTTAGGTCTCCGTCGTCAGGAAGAAGCGAATCTTCAGCAGGTCAAAAATGCACTCAAGAGTGGAATCACAGAACAAGTACAAATTTCAAAAACTGCTTCCACTCAGATCAACACATTCGAGGAAGGTTTGTTGAAGCAAGCCAAGGAAGCCGTTCGCATCGCCCGTACGAGTTTTAAATTTGGGGAAGCCAGTTTGCTCGATGTGTTAGATGCGCAGCGGGTCTTATGGCAGACGTTTCAAGGCTATGCCCATGCTCGGTTTGACCTAGCCATCGCACTGACAGAATTAGAACGATTAGTCGGGAAGAAAATCTAGGAACTTTTTGGAGGCCGTCGTGTGGGCCATCTTTTCATGGAATGAAAACATCCAGGGGGATATGGTCATAGGGATTTAGACTGTTGGCAAACTAACTGTAAACACGGATCCTTTTTCGACCTCACTTTTTACATTGATTGTTCCGTTATGGGCTAGAACAATTTCTTTGGCTATGGCCAAGCCTAATCCCGTCCCACCACTCTCTCGGTCTCTTACTTGATCAGCTCGGTAGAAACGCTCAAATATATGAGGGAGATGCTCTGTGGGTATTCCGGACCCCGTATCTTCCACTATGAGTAGTACCTTATCTTCCAAAAATTGCATCCGTGCCGTCACTGAACCACCTTCAGGAGTATGGCGAATAGCATTGTCGAGTAAATTAATCATGAGTTGTTTCAGTTGACCGACATCACCGAGAACGTCGGGAACTTCTTGGAGATGGGATGAAAATATACAGCCTTTTTCATCTGCGAGTATCGACAATTCCGAAACAAGTTCTTCAAGAAAGGGCTTTAGGGAGATAGGTTTCAGGTCAATTGGAGGGTGCTTTCCAGAAAATTGAGTAAGGGTTAACAGAGATTTCACCAATTGGGCGAGGTGTTCCACTTGCCCCAAGCTACTGGCGAGTACGTCACGATATTCTTCGGTTGGGCGTTCTCGTTGTAGTGCTACTTCTAAATTGCCCCTCATGGCTGTAAGAGGAGTGCGTAATTCATGGGCAGCATCTCCAACGAATTGACGTTGTGATTCAAACGCGCGCTGCAATCGCTCAAACATGCTATTGAAGCTCTTGGCCAATTGTTGAAATTCATTGTAAGGTGCATCTAGGAAAACTCGAGTACCAAGGGATTGAGCTGATACGGTTGCCGCAGTTTTTCCTAGGTCCTCTACCGGGGCAAGAGCCATACGAGCAATCCAATTACTGCCCACCCAGCCCATCACGAAAATTCCGATGGTTGCCGTTCCCAACGTGATGAGCAGCCAGTGCAATGTTTCATTGACGAAGTCGAGGGAAGTTTCCGTTTGCAGGATATAGTCAACTCTCCCTTGAGAGGAGATAGGAAATGAAATCCTACGGACAGGTGAACTTCGCGGATGTTGTAGGGTTTCATACGTGGTTTGTCCCTCTAATACTTGGTTTCGTAGGATGTGATCGAGTTTCGTGACCTCTCCGACCCCTTCCCCTTTCCATTGCACCATACCTTCCTGATTTAAGACCACGCTGTCACGAATGGCCTCACGTATTTCATGGTTTTCCTTTTCCAGATGGTCATAATCTTTTTCCTGAAGAGAATTATTTTGAAGAATTTCTTCAATTTCTCCTGTTTCTTTTTTGACCTGATGCGCCTGAGATTGCACAAGTGATAATAATTGTGCATCGATATGTTGGTGAAGAATGAAGGAGAGGGCCCCATATAACGAGGCACCAAATAGCAAGAGAAGAATGATGATCAGCGAAACGCTTGACCACTGAATACGTGTGTGAAAAGATGACATTGGCTAGGTTACTGGGACTTTTAGTACATACCCTACCCCGCGAACGGTATGAATGAGGGGTGGCGCGAAATCACGATCAATCTTTGCGCGAAGTGAACGAATATGAACATCCACAATATTGGTTAGGCTGTCATATTGAATATCCCACACATGTTCAATGATAGCCGATCGGGTCAGCACTCGATTTTCATTTCGCATCAGATATTCTAAGATTGCATATTCTTTATTCGTGAGTGTCTGTTCTTGTCCTGCTCGCCATACTTGATGGGTGACGGGATCCATCTCCAAGTTTTCTACCTTTAAACAAATGGCTGACGTCCCATTTCCTCTCCGGAGAAGAGAGCGAATTCTGGCAAGCAGTTCCGGAAAGGCGAAAGGTTTGGTCAGGTAATCATCCGCTCCCATGTCTAACCCCGTCACCCTATCTTCAATAGCATCCTTTGCGGTTAGAATAATGATGGGGGTTGATTTCCCTTGAGTTCGCAGTCGTCGACAAATTGACATGCCATCAAGGTTCGGCAACATGACATCCAAAATGATCAGGTCATATGAAATGGCGTTAGCCCTAATGTAGCCCTCTTCCCCATCTGTGCTCAGGTCGACGGCATACCCCTCTTCTGTTAATCCCTTTACAATAAATCCCGCTACGCCTGAATCGTCTTCAACCAATAAAATTCTCATGCTGTCCTTGGCAAAGAATCTAATCTTCCTAGTGACTTTTCGCAATGGCTGACTGAAATTTCTCCGAATTTTGTTCTTTCTCTTTTGTACTAAAACAATCTCCAGATTGTAGAGCCTTTTCTCGGAATAATCCTAAAAAGACATTGGCAAGGACTAGAAAACATCCAAGAAGTAACCCTCCGACACCAAGTGAAGCAAAAGTTTCCGTCAGCACATGAGAATGTGCTGCTCCTCGTCCAATAGAAGGGGCTAAAATATACATGGTGAGCCAGGCCAATGGATAGAAGCTACTTAAGCCAAGAAGAAAAGAGGAGATGGTCTTCATTTTCGGTTTAAGATCAGAAAACATCACAAGAAAAACAAAACCCAGCGAGAATGCCGCGATGCCCGTGGCGTGGAAATGCGCCCGTTGTGCATAGCGCCAAATCTTGTCTTGGCTTTTGGCATCGTGGACCGTTGGATGAGCCGCGATTCCTTCAGAAATATAATTTTTGAAGATATCTTCATTGATTCCAAAGGTCATTCCCATAATAACCCCAAATATGAGCCCAATTAGCACAAGGCCCAGTCCTATCTTTACTAGTTTTAATTCTTTGTTCATAGGATCCCTTCATGTCCCCATGGCTTTAGCCATGGGGATCATTCAATGTTTGCCAAGATGGGTGTTATGTACAAAACAACAAAACCCACGTCCAGAAAACGAAACAGCACACTAGCTCTGGGGGCTGGTGTGCTGATTGGTGTTAATCCGTGTCTTCGTCGTCAGACTGTTCCTGCTCAGTCTGATCATGTTCTTCAATGTCACTGCTCAGGAGTTCACCAGACTGTGCGTCAACCTTTATTTCAGTCACTACACCAGTGGTGCTGGCAATCTCAATTTCATACACGGTCTTGCCATGTTTGGTTTTCAACTCGGTTTCGAGGACTTGGCCGGGAAACTTTGATTTTGCTGTGGAGATCGCTTCCTCTAGGGACAACCTGGCAGCGGCCTTACGTTCTTCTTGTGTATGGCTGCCCTCTGAACTCAAGGCCAACCCCCACATTAACAAGACGCCACCAGCCAGCATGGGAACAATTATGTAATTGGAACTTTTCACGGTAAAACCTCCCTGGGAAAGATGAATATGGATGCGTTGACTCATGACATAACCATACCTCGTCAACATGAGGTTCCCGTGAAGGGAAAATGAAGAAATCTTCATAATTTCCTGAATAAGATAAGGGTTTTTGATTTAGGGAGAATGAAAATACGAATCTTTGGGAATCTCTACAGGCAAACATAACTTTGTAATAAGCCAGAGAAACAATCGGAAATGTTCAGACTTGTATTACGTTTGGTGAAGCCAGTTTACTTGATGTGGTAGATTCCCAACCAACCTTTACTACAGATCTTTTAAGTGAACGCTCTAGTAAAGATTGATTGGGTAGTGGTCCTCACCGAATTCGAGTCATTGGTGGGATGAGGGGTATTGGGGCGTTTATTTGGAGCGTTTAGGTTAGGGAATTTGGCTCGTATATATCTTATTAGCACTATTCCTAAGTTAGCCAATGGGACGCCATTCAAAGACCAACAGATTTGATAAATATCCTAAAACGGTAATTGCGCTTATTTTGCTCTCGGTTGTTCTCCTGGCTGATTTAGTTTTTACTGGGATTTATCACATTCAAAAATACGGAACCATTCATAAGTATGCAGAACGCAAAGCCTTACGAGAGGCATCTCCAATTTTTCACCATACGCTGAAAGTCAATGGTCAACAGGTAGATCAGAAATGGGGGCATCTTTCCAGCCCCCTTTATACTAATTCGCTTGGATTCAAAGATCGGAAAATTCGGGAAGTCCCGTTTGTGTCTCCCAATTTTCGATTTCTTTTCATTGGGGACTCGTTTACCGAAGGGGTTGGGTTTGACTATGACAAAACTTTTGTGGGACTCGTTGATACGGCTTTGGCAAATGACCGCATTGAAGTGTTGAATGCGGCTGTCTCATCCTATTCGCCGACCATCTATTACAAAAAGATCGAGTATTTGCTAGAGACGGTAGGATTACACTTTGATCACCTGATCGTCTTCCTTGATATTTCTGATATTGAGGACGAGGCCAAACATTACGAGATTCGTGATGGACGAGTGATGGGGGCTTTCCCTCAGACGTCGAGTGTCAAAGATTTTGTGTATGAATATACGGGGCTATTAAAAAATGTTTGGATTTTCTTTGCCAAGATACAAACAGCTTTGGTGAAGGATCAAGAAGCTCTTCGTTCTCCTGAAGAACGAAAGTTCGGGATCAATCGGCAACAAAGTTTATGGACGATTGACAATAATATGTATGAAGAATATGGGAAAAATGGACTTAAGAAGGCTCGGCAACATATGGATTTGTTATTTCAACTCCTTCAACAACATCAGATACAGATGTCCATTGCCGTGTATCCTTGGCC
>JAJDBR010000234.1 GCA_029261275.1 Nitrospirales bacterium | reverse complement strand
TCAATTTCTTCTTCAGTCGACATTCCAACAGAGATGTGCACGTCACCCTCAAATTCATCTCGCAATACTTCTAAGAGGGCTACATGATTATTGCAGGCCGAGGGAACCTTAAGAAGTCCTGGCTTTAGGCTGGTCAGCTCCCTGGCACTCGTCAAATCCCAAACCGAAGTTGAATATTCTATGCCATGCTCTTCCGCATAATCTTTCAATTTGGCATGCGTCGCAAGATCAAATTCCAAAAACTCCCGGTGTTCTCCATATGTCTTCCCATAACTATTAATGTTCTCATACGGTGCATTGTATTGTTCCTGCGTCAATAATTCTCGAGAATGCCTTTTCTGAAATTTGACGACATCGGCCCCACAGGTCTTAGCCACAACCATCATTTGTTTCGCTGTCTCTACATCTCCCCTATGATTACAACCAATTTCTGCAATGAATTTTGGAATAGGCAAAGACCCAGGCAAAACAATTGAACTCAACGAGGATGGAACACCAGCGGGAACTACCATGAATGTACCCTCTTATTGATTGTGAAGTCTGAACCAAAAACGCTTTTTAGTAACTTTTCAAGATAAGAGATTGTATGATTTATGACTGGTCTCTGTCGATTGATGGGGGAATAATTCCAACCAACGCCTTTAACATCACACCCCTCCCTCCAATCTCCACACCAAGACTTACACAAATTGTTTGATTTATCAGTTAAGGTCTAACGCAAGTTTTTGAACTTCGTCGGGTGAAAAACCTGGTAGGGTCGAAGGAGCCTTAAACGGTATATAGCCACGATATGAAGAATGAAACTTGAGGAATTGTACGATCAAAATGAGGCGATCTTTTTTATTCAATCGACTGCCATAATGCAAACAACGGGAGGTATCTAAAAATGCACCAGAACCACTTGACCCAACCAATTTAACATCATGATTTTTCCCGCCAGCCTGATACACCTGTTCATCAGAAACACGGCCGAGGACACGTCCCATCGAGTTCTGGACTTGGGCTGAAATATCGGCCGGAAGAAAAGTCAAGGGACCCTGCTCTTCGGTCGTATCAAAAATGTTTATAAACATTTTCAATTGTGTGAGATCCTCGTAATCAAAATGAAAGAGTTGACTGGATTGGGCAGTGTCATTTTCTGGCGACCACACCAACATGGCTCCACTGAGGCGAGGAACGGCCCCTAGATAGCTTGTTGCCGCATCGAGAATAGGCCTAGCAATAACGCGACGGAGCAGCTCAGGATGCTCACAAAATTCTGCCCCCTCAAGCAACACATTGAAATATTTCTTTTTAGGATTGTTCTGGAAGTAATCTGGAGGAAGATTTGCACGAGATTGTTCAAAAATTTCTGTACAGTACCGAACAATTTCAGGAATGTCTGGAATTTCATCTGGTGAAAAAAATTGATACCCGTCTTTTTGAGGAACCTGAATTCTCGGGCTTCTAGCCGATAAGATTTCTTTCGCCAATCGCTTCCGAAGTAAATATTGTGATGGATTACCGACAATTCGTGCGGCGCTAAGAAAGGGTTGCAGCAGTCCCTGTGGGATTTTCAGCCGCTTGTGTAAAAACTTATGCAGGTGGTGGGTAGAATTAACGGATTCCTTACTACGTTCAGTTGAGGTTCCAGATCCCATAGGTGTCCTTGCTAAATAAGAAGTTTCAATGAGGGTTCCCTGATGAACACCTGTTCCATCCTGGGACCCTAAGCTAGAGGCATCTTTCCGGAAACGTGGGGATTTGTCAATTTCAAGGAATTAACCAAAGGGGCAACTTCTTCTACCTCACTTTATCAACAGTGGAAACCTCCCACCGTTCTTCCAGCAGTCCACCACGCGGAAGAAACCATTCAAGCGATTTTCATGATTTTTTTCAAAAAATCTGCACTTACTTTATCCCCAGAGCAGGCCGTTGAACATACTCCAACTCTAAGTCTTGCTGAACCTGAAACACGGGAGCAAACTGGTAGCTTTTCGGAACTGGATCAATGTTAGCCAGATGGAATGTCTCGATTAAGTCTTGAGGCTTTACCCTAAAATCATACGGAATATTTCCAGAATGGCTAGTCCCTTCACATTTCCTCGAATCTTCCGCATGCGCACTTAGGAAAAAATAATCGAGTTCGGCGGCCGTACTTAGTCGGTATCCATGATCGAGAACTTGGGCTGGAAGTAATTCAATCACGGGTGTACGTTTCTGGCAAAAAACTAAATTGGCGAGCCCACTGCCATGAGGAAGCACAACCGCTTCAGCATCTCTAAATAATGTGATTTGCTCACGAACCGAGAGCTTTTCCAGCTTCACTGAGGTAAAACCATATTCCTTCAATATGGAAGAAAGTTCCGGCTCATTGAGGACTCGTCGAAATAAGGCATCTGCCCGAGAAACATAAATCCGCTTACAAGAACTAGGCTCTGCGGTCTCTACCTTAGAAAGAAAACGGTTTCGTATAAAATCAATTACCCATTTAGGAAATTCTCGCCCGTCCATCACCTCATGACAGGGCACTATGAGCCTAGAGGCTGAGAGTAATGCCACGTCCGTGCAGTTAATGATACTCTCCTGAGGAATCATATCTAGCAGATCAAGAGTTTCCCGCTGAAATCGATAATGACATTGCAAATAATATTTATCAGGCTTCACACCCATATCGTCCAGCATTTTTAATCGGGGAAGTAAATCAAAAAGCCAGTGGAAATACGCATCCTGGTTTGACGCAGTGATGGCCACCACCACACCCTCGAATTGTTCAATGCGAGGTGCAACACAAAAAGGATGGCTCACGAGTCCTTGCTTTATTTTCCGGCTATAGCGATGAGAGGCTCCCTCAATAAGACTTCCTAATTGGTCAAATACATATCCAGAGCAACTCACCATCCCATGAGGAATATTCAAGAGATGTCCCATAACCATGAGACTAGTTGGAGTGGCTCTCCAACCATCACTTCCGCGAATTGATCGAGGCCGTTTATTGGGAAAAGAAGCCTGATCTTTGTACAAAATAGGAGAAAATTCTTGGAATGTTTTTTGTTTGATTGGCAGAATTCCCAACCATCTAAAAATTGTAATAGGCCTGAGAAACAAGCTTGCAAACAGGGCAAGACGTTTCGCGATCTTGATGGCCAACTTCTGGAGATCAAACTTTTTCATAGAGATTTCACAATCTAGCACATCATCAAATCGCCCCAATTTAAAATTACAAATACCAGTGGTTTTCTACGGAGTCGTCATTGCTTGGGGGCAAGATCGAATTCCTGGAAATTCTGGGCATCTAAAATAATGCTGTTGAGTTAAGCTAGATCTTTGCATGCAATACTGAAAATGGCCCAACATTTAACGATTTCAGTTTAGAAGCCTACATCTAGCTGTGGCTACATTCAGTTTTCTTCAGCACCCGGTGTTCACTAATAAATGTTTGGCTGACAAAATCGTACTCGAAGTAAAGGACCGTGGAATAGCCACCCAATAAATATCGCACATCTCTATATAACCATGCGACCGTGGAATTCCCGCAATCCAACTAACAGTAGGCAACAGAAAGGAGAAAAATTTCGAGAGCACGTACCTTACGTTCTACCTCATAAGCATCTCCCTATATGGCCAAAACCGACGAAGAATTTTATGGATTTTTCTAGGAATCCCCTTTTTCTTGACCCTATGCTCCCAGCGATTAGAATAAAACCCAACGGCGCTATCAAAAAAAACGGTTTCTTTGTTGTAATATCTAGATTCCATTTCCTTCAAAGACTCTCGATACATTTCAAGAGCAATTGATCTACAAAGAAAAACCTTATTTTGACTAATCGCAAAAGGAACGAGATCCGCTGTTTTTTTATAGAGGAATTCATGTAACCCGTTAACGACACCAGGCCATTCTGGCTTAAAGCAATCATCAAAGATAACCACCCCTTGTTCACAGAGGGTCGAAACAGCGAGCTCGAGGTCATTTATGACCAATTCCTTGGTATGACCTCCATCGATACTGAACAACCTAACTTTTCCAACTTTTGACAGAATGTCCGAGGCCGCCACGTTATCAGAGGTATCACGAAAAGTATGTATTTCATCAATTTCCCCAGCATGTGCTCTTACATTGTCCAGGAACATTTCTAAGAGTTGATTTAAAGCAGGGTTGGACTTTGGATTCGGTCTGTCTTTGCTAAGATGATTCAAATCAAAGATGTCTATACCAAACGCCTTCTCCTTTTCATGTATAAGAAGATAAAGAAGAATGAAAAGTCGGCCTTTCCAGACGCCAATTTCTCCCACACTCCCAGAAATTTTATTTTCGGTTTGGATATCACCCACCGCTCGAACCAACTGGGCATCCACTGGATAGAGCCACCCTTCGACCCTCCTGTTACCTCTTTGCAAATACCTTTGGAGTTGATCATTTGGAAATTTCCGCATTGATTTCATCCTTTCTTCTCCAAATTTCATTTAGGACTTGCCACACATGGGGGGAAATTTTAATGCTACTTGGATTCAAGTTTCCAAGTTCTGGTATATTCATTTCTCATCGTCTACCAAAGAAAGCCAGAGTTCCTCCCCCATTTCCCCCAAGATTCAGAGGAAAGGCTGGGAGACCATCTAAACACAACATTCTTCTCGCCCTCAAATCTAACATACATGAAATATGTACATATCGCACATAGCAATAAACATTTCTTTTGAACTGGTTTTCGCTATAGAAGACCGAAAAAATCATGAAAAATATTTTTAAAAAATATCTAAAAGTTTATAAGGCCTACACCAAACTTCTTCTCACAAACAAACAATCCTGGTTTTTTCGTCCACTTTATTTGGCCTATGACCTGTTTTTGAAAAGACATGGGAAGACCTACTTTTCTGGTTTTGGTGAAGATGTTGTGCTGAAAAATATATTCTATCGCAAGAAGGTGGGTTTTTATGTAGACATTGGCTGCTGGCATCCCAAATGGTTATCCAACACTTATTTGCTTCATAAGAAAGGATGGAAGGGCATCAATATTGACATGGATACTTTCAAAATTGATATGTTCAATATTGTAAGGAGAAACGCCATTAACGTATGCGCAGCGGTATCTGATGAGGAAAAAGATCGTTCTTATTATTGTTCCAAAGACCATAGTGCCATGAACACACTTGAACCGGAATTTGCCAGGGCAGCAACAATTAGCAAGCAAAGCTTAAATTATGAATTAAAAAAAACTAAAAGCACCACTCTCGACAACATCATTTCAACAACTAAGTATGCCAAGACCGAAATTGACTTACTCTCCATCGATGTAGAGGGGCATGAATTACAAGTACTCAGATCTCTTGATTTCGAAAAATATAAACCCAAGGTTGTGGTAGTGGAGTTACATACAGAAAAAATTGAAGAGATACTTAAAAGCGAAATCTACCAGTTCATGAGTGAGAAAAATTATTCCCTTTATTCATGGATAGAACTTTCCTTGATTTTCGTAAAAGATGGATATCGTACAAACAGTGCCGTAGTTCATTTTCCTAGTGCAACAACCTAAATTAGCACTGAACCCTAATTTTAAAAGAAAACCGTAAACGGATTGTTGAAAAATTACGATTAAGTCTGGCGCTTCAAAATTCCCAATCCGACGATTCTATCCTACTCTTTTCTTGTTCTCTCTGACACACATCTTTCCTCTAATTCATGTCGCAACACCTCTATGGCATTTAACTCATTAGTTTTTGCCGTTTTTCTCCTCCTTGTTTTTTTGCTCTATTGGAACCTTCCAAACAAGCCGTTAGGAATACGGAACGCGTTTCTCCTGCTAGCCAGTTACATATTTTATGGATGGTGGGATTGGCATTTCCTTGGACTCATCCTCATTAATTCCACGGTAGATTTTTTAATTGGAAGATCGTTACATCAGGCACAATCAAATAGAGCAAGGAAAATATTCCTCGGAATCAGCCTGACAACAAATTTAGGGATTCTCGGATTTTTCAAATACTATGATTTCTTTATCGTATCCACCATGGAAATGCTTCACGCCATTGGCTTGCAAGCCAATTTTCATACCCTCGCCATCATTTTACCGGTGGGCATTTCGTTTTATACATTTCAAACACTCAGCTATACTATTGATATTTATCGAGGGAAAATCACTCCCACCCGCGATCCCATCGCCTACTTTGCCTTTGTCAGTTTTTTCCCTCAACTTGTCGCAGGCCCTATTGAGCGTGCCAGCCACCTCCTCCCACAATTCTTTGAGAAAAAACACTTCAATCGGGAGCAAGCCAAGGACGGATTACGACAAATCCTATGGGGGCTCTTCAAAAAAACAGTGATCGCTGATAATTTAGCGCCCTACGTCGATAAAATTTTTTCAAACTATGAAACCTATCCAGCCCCAATGCTTCTCTTAGGCATGCTCTATTTTTCTGTTCAAATTTACTGTGATTTCAGCGGCTATTCAGATATGGCAATAGGCACAGCTCGCCTTTTTGGATTTGACCTTAAACGGAATTTCGCCTACCCCTATTTCTCAAGAGATATTGGAGAATTTTGGAGAAGATGGCACATTTCTCTCTCCACTTGGTTCCGAGATTATGTGTATATCCCTCTTGGGGGTAGCCGCACCAGAACCACACTCCAGCACTTCTCCAATATCCTTCTCACCTTTACGGTTTCTGGTTTTTGGCATGGGGCAAACTGGACATTTGTCATGTGGGGCTTATTGAATGGCCTCTATTATCTCCCTCCATCAATCAGAGGCCCACACCAACATCAAACGGAAGTCGTGGCGTTGGGGCGCCTATTCCCCACTCCTTTAGAATTCTTCCAAATCTGTAGAACTTTTGTCCTCATCTCGTTCGCGTGGATCTTATTCCGCGCCACCTCATTTCCCCATGCCATTGGGTTCATTACCCATATCGGAACGAGCAGCTGGCTCGACCCATTACGCCACACTAAGGGGCTATGGAATGTCCTTCTTATTTTTGTGATTGACTGGGTTCAGCGAGACAAACAGCATCCGTTAGAAATTACAACCTTGCCTCGCTACGCGCGGTGGGGGATCTATTATATGATCTCATTGCTTATTCTTTTTGTTGGAAAAACTGGCCATGTTCCCTTCATCTACTTCCAATTCTGAAGAAAACCCCCCTGGCTGGGCTGGCATTTGGCCATTCTTTTGGCAAATCATCATATTTCTGTCCCCTTTCATCCTGATCGGCCTAGCATTGGAGTTCGCTCTGTGGAAGACAGGAGATCTATGGTCCCCCCAATATGCTCTGAACCACCAACAACGATCCACAAAGGAATCCCTCTATGGCCCACGGTTTTTTTCTGACCAGTTCAATATTTATAAACTATCTGGCATACGATATCGACATCCCTCAATTTTATCTATTGGGAGTTCTCGGGTTATGCAAATACGGGACAGGATGTTCCATCCTTTGAAAAATGAATTTTACAATGGAGGAGGCCTCCTAAGAAATGCGTTCGACCTTGAGGCGTTTGCCGTCATGATCCTGGGAGAAGAACTGCCCCTACCCCAAGTCCTTATTGTTGGCATTGACCCCTGGTGGCTTCGCACAAACTATGGAAAAACTACCTGGCTTCATGACTCTGACGAACGCTTCAGCTTTGCTGGACACATCGAAGCATTTCGCCAAATCCTCAAAAAAGATGCTTTCAAAAAAGCCTTTGCAGCAACTTCGGCCTTCGAAAGTCCACACTTCCGTTATGAAGCCATTGGGACTTCCGCTCGAATTGAAGGAACTGGATTTAGAAAAGACGGGAGTAGCCTCTATCCCCCTAACGTATTTTTGGAATATGTAGACAGCCCAATTTATAGAGACCGCGAGTCCCCACCAATCATTAATCGCATACAAATGACGAAAAGAGAATTTTCTCTGCCAGCCACTATTGATGAAAAACGGGTCAGAATGATAATTGATGCCTTGTCACTCATCAAAAATAAAGGCGTGGAAGTGTATGCCTTCATGCCTCCATTTTCGACAGAAGCCTATGACGCCCTAGAGGACAGTCCAGCACTGAACAAGTGGTGGAACTACTACAAACACGAGTTCCCAAAGTTATTAGAGAGCCACGATATATCGGTTATTCCCGTTTCTCATCCAGCTCAATACGAGTTAGATGATACCTATATGTTCGATGGGTGGCATCCCAGCGAAGTGTATATTGCTCACCTTGTCAAAAAGCTGATTGAAAATGCGCCACATTCAAGCTTTTTGAAAAATGTTCTCCTTGAAGACTTAACATTGACTATAAAAAATGCAGCAATTCCATTAGCGTTCAATCTACCTGGCACAATAACTGAGACATCGTCCAATTAAGTAAAATTGGTTGGCTTTTTTGACCTGACACCATCAATAAGAGAACTATCGTCAAATCGCTTTCGCTGTTCCCGAAAAGATAATCCGAGTATTTCCGTCTAGTTTTTCTGCCTATATTTTTCCCCACACTGCCACTAAGTATTAATCTCACAGGCTGGATAACAATGAGCCCACAATTCCAGGGGAAGCTCATTGTGACTCCATAGACATTACAGTTGAATCCAATTTCGAAAGGAAACTTTCATGTCCAAAATAATTGCTCTCTGGCAAAAATTTCATCCTGATTGACCCCGAATTGATGGGTTAACTCTTGTCCCCTAGACCCATAGAGGTAGTATTGATAACCTTATAATTTCCAACTACGTTTGAGGGGAACCCCGTAATGTTATTACCACCGATGGATTCCTGGAGAATCGGGGAATTGTGCTGGATGGTCAATAATGATTGAATTTCCGATACCTGCCCATCACCCTCAACTGAATTTTCAATATATTGAGATTCGCTCGGTATGTACCGGGGTCTCTATTTATAAAGGGGTAAAGATTTGAGCATATGAAAAGCTTTTGGCCTTATCTCAAGATTGGGATGATCAATGTTATTGTACTCTTAATTATATTGGGGTCTCTGAATTTCATCGCATCCATCTATCTTGATGGGAGGTATCTGTATAAACAGGCCTTTGTGCCTATTTCGGAGAAAGCCTCTACCCCGAGTCTTGAGGATAGAGAATTGGCCCGTCTTATCTATCGTGAAAAGAAACAATTACAAACACAATACGTCCCCTATATGGCGTGGGCACGAAAGCCGTTTTCAGGTAAAACAACGACGATTAATCGTGAAGGGGAGAGGACTCATCCAACAACGATTGATAGACCCGTTCGGCATATCCGTTTTTTTGGCGGATCCACGATGTGGGGAAGTGGGGTTGATGATTCCAATACGATTCCCGCCCATTTCAATGCTCTTCATCAAGAGGAGCAAGCCTATAATCATGGGCAGGCTGGGTTTGTCAGTCGGCAAGGATTGGCTCGGTTGGTTAATTTAGTCAATCAGAAGGCACCCATGCAGGTGATTATTTTCTATGATGGTTGCAATGATTCCCTTTCTTTATGTAGATCTGATGTGTCCATCAATGGGCATCGAGAACAGGCGAAAATGGGCAACAAGCTAGAGCATCGGTGGCAAGTGGCCGATAATTTATTTGGCTCGATTCGAGTGGTCATCCAGAAGATAAGGAAAAAGCAGGAACGCTCACTTTCCCAATGTCAGAGTAATCCAACATACGCCAAAATGGTCGCTTCGACCCTGGTGAGTAATTGGAAAATTGCGAAATCGGTCGCGGAATTAGGAGGGGCTGAATTTCACGCGATTCTTCAACCTGTAGCTCCCATTGGCC